>UQUJ01000019.1 GCA_900544195.1 uncultured Alistipes sp.
CTGAAGTGGGCCAAGTGCAACCTCGGCGCGTCGAAGCCGTCGGACTACGGCGACTACTACGCCTGGGGCGAGACCGCGCCTAAGGCGGAGTACACTTGGGCGACCTACAAGTGGATGCAGGCCGGCAAGTCCGGCTGGCAGTACATCACGAAGTACACCTTCGCCGACGGCCAGACCGGGGGCATCTGGTATGACTCCGCCGGCGCCTTCATCGGCGACAACAAGACCGTTCTCGCCGCGGCCGACGACGCAGCCACCGCCAATCTCGGCTCACCGTGGCGCATGCCGACCATTGATGAATTCCAGGAACTGATCGACAAATGCACCTGGACCTGGACCACGCAGGACGGCGTGAACGGCTATCAGGTGGACGGCCCGAACGGCAACGCCATCTTCCTGCCTGCCGCCGGCTACCGCAAAGTTTCCGGGCTCTACAATGTCAGCAAGGGTTACTACTGGTCGAGTTCGCTCAGCACGACCGAAAACAATTGCGCCTACAGCCTCGACCTCCATTCGGACAACTACTTCATTGCCAGAACCTACCGTTACTTCGGGTACACGGTTCGTCCAGTCCGCCCATAAATTTGTCCTGCCCCCGCGGGCATGACGCAATAGAATCAATATGACTCCCTTCCCGCCAGCCCCTCCGCTGGCGGGATTTATTCATGTTCGTCCAGAACGAACACACTCTAAAGGGCGCAAGTCCCCAAACCGCCCTGATACGATGTGGCATAAAGCCATCTTGGGCAGGAATCTACGGCGACAGCAGCAAGGGATATCGGGCAAATGCGGAAGGTATAATGCACCATGCCGCGTCCAATGATAAACTCCGTGCCGCCGGCTATCCTTGTCTGATGGACTACTATGTCAGATTGCACGTAAGATAAGGAACCACCGTATGCGGAACCGCACGTACGGTGGTGTGAGAGGTCGGAAAACGAAAGCAGGAAGAAAACCACTTCGTTTTCCTCCTGCTCGATGTTATTTACTGAAGTTTATTTCTTTGACAATCCGCTTCAGTCCTGCGTATTTGTCAAGGACCCACATCACGTAGCGGATGTCCGTGTTGATGCATTTGTTGTAGCCTTGGGTGTAGGACGCGTCGCTGGCGAGTGATTCGAGATTGCCGTCAAAGGCCAATCCGATGAGCTCGCCTTTCGCGTTCAGCACAGGACTGCCGGAGTTTCCACCGGTGATGTCGTTGTCCGTCATGAAGTCCACGATCATCGTGCGTTTTCCGTTAACCTTGACTCCCCATCGTCCCCACCGACCTTTTTCCAGAAGGCTTTTCTGCCTTTCCGTAAGGATGTAGTCATGGTCAGCAGGATTGTATTTCTGGAGTATTCCCTTCGGAGTGGTGTGCCAGTCATAGATGATGCCGTCATTCGGCTGGAGACCGCCAACGGTTCCGTAAGTGATTCTCATTGTGGAGTTTGCGTCAGGGTACTGCTCGATGTCCTTATGAAGCCTCATCCAGTAGAGCGCCTTTTTATATTCCTTTTCAAGGTGGGAAACATCCTGCATTTTCTTGGCTTGGCCGTTCCTGTTGTTGAAGGTCATTATCGGGGTGTCGGTCAGGAACAGTCTGAGCGGATCTTTCTTTACATCGTCGATTGACTGGATGTCTTCGATCCGCTTTGCGGAAGAGATCACGCTCTTGTTCCAAAGATATTCAGCCATGGCTTTGTAGTCATTCCCGAAACGGTCCTGCATCTTGCTTTGGTACTTCCCGAAATAGTATGACTCCAGGTTGTCGAAATATTCCTTGCAGGCATATTCAAGAAGTTCTTTTTCCACTCTGGCATCAGTGGCGGCGGCTCCTTCCCTCAGCGCTTCCTTGGCTTTTTCCACGGTTGAGGTGTTTCCCGCGCGGAGAAGGTAGCGGCTGATGTATGTTCCACGGAATATGGTCTCGCGGAAAAAGACCTTGTCCTTCTCGATGCTTTCTGTCAGTGAATATGCTTCCTTCAGATCCGGAATCAGATTCTCCCACATCGCCCTGCGGTTGGCCGCCGCGTTGATCCATCTCTGCATCTCGCGCTCCTGTGCGACCTTTTCGTCCTTGACCCAGAACCTCTTGAAGCATCGGACCATACCCTCATTGTTCTCCTGCACATTACTCAGCGAGAAGAACCAGTCCGAGTATTTCATCCTGACCTGCGGATCGGCATCCATCCACTTGCGGATGATGCCCATCTGCCCGCCACGGATTGCGTTTGACACCGGGAGGCTGACTTTTTCCTGATAGTTTATCTCTGCGGATGAGGAATATCTGTTCGTCCTTCCCGGGTAACCGATCACCATGGTGAACGACCCGGGATAGTACCCGGCGCGGGAGATTCTCAGGCTTTTTTCCCTTGTCACAGGCTCCCCGTCCTCGTAGATCCTGTAGATCGTGAAGTCACAGTTGTGGCGAGGCCAGGTCCAATTGTCTTGATTCCCTCCGAAGTAGCCTATGCTCTGCGGAGGAGCGGCGACGAGCCTGAGGTCGGTATAGACCTTGTAAACGGACATATAGTACTTTTCTCCGGCCCACATGCTGCTTAGGATGCACTCCAGTCCCGTGGCCTTGTTGTACCGTTTCTCCATCATCGCGCTGATCTTCCTCATTCCGCACGGCTTGCCGGCGGAGCGGAGTTCCTTGGTAAGCCCCTTGACTTCCTCTGTGACATCGAATACCCTTTTCAGGAAGAAGACCTTCTCTCCTTCAACAGGGATCTCCTGCTCGCTTGTCATCGCCCAGAACCCGTCCTCCAGATAGTTGTGCTCAGGGGTACTGAGCTTCGCGATGTTCGAATACGCGCAGTGATGGTTGGTGATGATCAGGCCCTGGTCGGAGATCACGCTTCCGGTACAGTAGAATCCGATTGACACGACCGCGTCCGCGACCGCCGTCCCGGGAGCCTCGTCATTGTAGATCTCATTGGCCGCCAGCTTGAGCCCGCGAGCCCTCATGTTCTTCTCCAGCGCCTCGTTGATGTCCTGAATCATCCACATCCCCTCATCGGCAAAAGCCGTGGCGCCGAACATCAGTGCCACAGCCGTCATAACCAGTCTTCTTGCTTTCATCAAAAGTCTATTCTTCTGTGTAAATGGTTGTAAGGACGTTCTTTCCGGTCAGTTTTCCGGCCACCTTGCGTACATCCTCGGCGGTGACGCTGCCGTAGGCGGCCACCCTGTCGATGTTCGGATTGATTCCGTTCCTTACATAGTTCATCACCTGAGAGTTCCTGTGAGGCATCGACATCGCTTTCTTGGCCTTGGACTCAGTCTCGTTCTTGATCAGCCATTTTCTGGCCTCCTCAAGCTCTTTCCCGGAAGGGCCGCCGGAGCAAAACCCGGAAACGATGTCGTCAAGGTCTCCGACCAGAACCTCATAAAGATCAGGCCTTGTCTTGAACGTGATCTCGGACTCGCTTCTGCCTTTCTCCCTGACGCTCACATAGGAGTTGAACCTGATGGTGTACGTTCCTCCACGGTTCTCACGGATCTGATTCAGAAGCCTCTGGGACAGAATGTAGTCCACAAAATCAACGGCGGCCAGATTCTTAGGGGTCGGCTTTACCTTCGAGGAGAACATTCTGGTCACGATCGTGTAAGGGTTGATCTCTTTCTTGCCTGTCATTGAATATACCTGCGTACCCTTGAATGCCGGTATGCGTTCCCTGACTTTTGCTTTAGTGAAGGTCTTGCCGTCTGTTGGAATCGTGGCGATGTACTTGCGGACATATTCCTTGATCGTTGTCTCGTCGAGGTTGCTGGCTATAAAGAGCGTCATTCCTGCGGCGGGATTGAACTCCCTGCTGTAGATCTCTTCAGCCAGATCCATATCCACGCCATCCACGGCGGCGGAGTCAATGTCCACCGACCACGGATGGTTTCCGTAGATGATCGAGTCACAGGCTTCGCTGAACCTGACGGCATCTTTTTTCGGCTCGCTGAGTGATTCGAGTTTCTTGTCCTTCATCTGCTGCAGAACCTTGGCCTGAGGCAGGAACGGGTCTGTCACCGTAAGTGCGGCGATACGGAAGGCGTTCTCCGCCTTCTTCGCAGGAGCTGTCGTGAATATGCCCGCGAACCTGTCGCTTATCCTGAGTGAGCGGGAAATCCCACCGCATTCCGGCATCTTTCCGATCTCATCCGCGGTCGCTCCACGGAATCCGGCGTTGGCCCTGATGAACTCCCCGGCGAAAAGCGAGGATGCGAACCTGTCCTGAGGGAGGGCGTTGTAGCCCGAGCCAAAGTAAACGAGCAGGGAGAGGTCCGGTGTCACTTTGGAATCCTTCACGGCGGTCCAGTAAACCTTGGCTCCGTTGCTGAGGATCCATTCCTTCGTCCCGTCCAGCCCTTTGACGTTGTTTTCCTTTACAATCGTTCCTTCCGGGTAGTTGACCGTGAGGTCGATCTTGTTGAATGTCAGGAAATTCGGCTTGGCCTCATGTGCCCTGACCTGAGCGAGTCTGGCTTTGGTGTCCTCCAAGGACGGAACCTTGGCCAAATCCTTAGGATTGGCGAACCAGGAATATATCTTGTCGCTCCCGGAGAAAACTTTGGCAACGTATGGCTTGACATCCTCCAGAGAGATGTCCTTGAGGATTCTGTTCTGGATTCCATGCAGCGTGGCCGGATCGGTAAGCGCGGCCCCGCTGACGAAATTATTGTGGCAGACTCCCACAAAGTCTTCATTACGAAGTGATTCGGCCTTCTTCGGCCTGTCGAGATGGTAGCGCTTCCTGACCAGCATCTTCGCGGCCTCGATCTCGTCTTGCGAGACACCATATTCAATCATCGATTTCTCGTTTCCAGCGTAGAAGTCGATGAGGTCCAGCAGGTTGCCGTCCTTTTTGCCAAGGATTGTGTAAAGATCCACATAGTAGTCGCTGGACTCGGCGTAGTTCACCATCACCGCTGACTTGGCCTCGGCTTTCCCGGTGCGCACCTGCTCCTTCATCCTTTCGGTCATAATGTTGGCCAGAATGTCACGGATGTAAAGGTCCTTGTAGAACCCTTCCGTGCCGCGGATCTCACGGGCCGGGTAAGGCATTCTGTAGAAAACCTTGAGGGCGGTGAAGCTCAGTGTGGAATCGATCAGGTTCTCGAAGATCGGACCGTCAGCCTTCGGTGCGAGGAAGACCTCCTTCGGAGTCGGGTTCACGGCCTTTGGAATGTCAGAGAACCGCTTGATGATCTTCTTCTCCATTTGTTCGGCATCAATGTCTCCGACCACTATTATCGCCTGAAGATCAGGACGGTACCATTTGTGATAGAAATTAAGAATATCCTCCCTCTTGAAATTGTTGATTACGTCAAGTGATCCGAGGACGGTTCTCTTTGTCTGTTTCGCTCCCTGATAGACAAGATTGGTCTGTGCGGTGAACAAGGTACGGCGCGAGTCGAAGCCTCGTCTCCACTCCTCTCGGATGACCCCTCTTTCGTTGTCAAGTTCGTCCTGCTCGCAGAGGATGTCGCCCGACCAGTCGTGCAGGATAAGCAGCACGGAGTCCACGAACGACTCTCTGGCGACCGGCGCTCCGTCAATGTGGTAGCAGGTCTCGCTCCTGGACGTGAAAGCGTTTACGTTGGCCCCGAAGCGGACGCCGTTTTTCCCAAGGAACTCCAGCATCTCCTTTCCTGGGTAATGCTTGATTCCGTTGAATGCCATATGCTCCAGAAAATGTGCGAGGCCGTTCTGGTTGTCATCCTCCTGAAGCGCACCGACATTGTGCACGATGTAGAAATCCGCCACTCCGGCAGGATTCGCGCTATGCCTGACATAGTAAGTCAGTCCGTTGTCAAGTTTTCCTGTCTTGATCTGTCCGTCCACCGGCAGAGGCTGTGCGGTCAGACTGAGCGCACCCAACGCCAATGTGGCCGACGTGATGAAAAGAGTTTTTAAAAATTGCATCCTATTGTGAATATGATTGTGTTCCTGTAGTTCCCTGTAAGGTATTCCGGATCCGAGGTCAGGCGGTGGTAACTGTCCGCCAGATCCATGAATACGGAATAGTGGCGCCTGCCCGTTTCCTTGACCAGGGTGAAGCGGACGGAGGCTGTCCCCCCCGCCGAGGAGGCGTGGAAATATTCAAAGTTCCTGTTCAGATAGGTGTCGTTGGTACGCGGGTTCCCGGTTGCGGAGGAGTACTGTCCGTCCTCGTTCTTCAGATCGTCCCCGGCGAACGAATAATCCCCTCCCAAGGTGATGGACAAGAAGTTGTTCCCCATCGGAAAGTTCTTGACCCCAGTCAGGTTGACCGTGTTGCGGGCGATTCTCTGTTTCCTGTAGAAAGGATATGATGTTGCGGTCTGGTTCACACCGAACCTCTCGTAGCCGACAGACAAGGCCCAAGGAACAGGGCTGAAGATGCCCTTGTGACCGTCGGCCTGTCTCTCGATCGAGTAGCGTGCCTTGATTCTGCCCACGGTCTTGTCTCCGACTTCCTGACTTCCGAAGTACTGGATCTCGGAACTCTGCCCAGGTTTGGTTGAGACCCTGTAGGAGTTCTCTTTGTTGAGCGAGGTCATTATGTTCCAGTTTCCGTCAATCCTGTTGTAGAATTTGCCGGTCTTGAAGGTGACCCTGACGCCGAGATCGTACCTCATTCCGTCGTAGTCACAGAACTTCACTGTGCCGCTGCCTTTCTTTCCGAAGTAACCACTTCTGTAGGCCGCTCCCAGATCTATGAAGGTGTTTACCCCGCCGACGCTGAATTCGGCCTGGGCGCTTCCGCCGAAGAACTGGTTGAACATCGGACGCTCAGAGCTGACAGACACGAACCCGTTGTCTCCCTCAACGACCTCTACCTTGCCGAAGCTGGCTCCGTAGTCGATCAGGTAGTAGTACTGCCTGTCAATCGTTCCGAAAAGCTTCTCAAGTACGGTCTCGATGGTCTTGGTGTACCTCAAGCTGACTCCGAAAGCGGCCTTGCCCCTTGGCAGTGAATACTTTGCGCCTAACGACGCATCCAGATCCATCCATTGGTTATACGCCCGCGGATCCTTACGCTTGGCGTAGTCGGCGCTCTGGTAAGAGACCTTCCCGGCAAGCGTGAGCCTGTTGGTCAATGAATATGCCATCGCACCCTCAAGGGTGTATTTCTCCAGAGTCTTCGACCCGGTCGTCGTGTCGGAGTTCTCGACAAAGTTGATCGGATTGTAGTAAGGGTCCAGAAGGATAGGCCCTCCCATATCCTTCCCTTTGAAATAACTGTAGTCCACCCGGCCGTAGAAAGTGATCCTGTCGGAGACTTTCATGTAGGAGGCAGCCTCCAGGCCTGGCTTTAGGCAGTCCGGACTCTCGTGTAGGTCAATCAATCCTCCGTTCTTATTTTCAAGCCAAGCCCTGACGGTGGAGAGCCGGCCTGTTAGGGGCGATGAGATTCCGGCAGGATTGGAAGACCGTATCCACGGGGACGAGTCTGAGAAACGGGAATATTCATCCTTCCACTCTTCTCCGGTCTGTGACCAGGCCGGAAGAGCGGAAAGGATGAACATTCCTAAAAACGATAGGATTCTTGAACCCATGATTTACTTTTTGATGGAAGAGACCTTTCTCTGGTGGAAGTCGTTCTTTGAATTGTTTGTGTCCTTGTAGATGATGTGCGCACCCTTGGCGATCGATGCCTCGGCGTCGATTCCTGAAGGGTCAGTGGAACCGCCCTCTTCGGCCTCGGTGCCGCCGGCATAGTTGTAGACCAGTTTACCCTCGTTCTCGGCGAGAGCCTCGGTGGCTTCCTTGTCAACATTTCTGTAGACGGTGAAGCCTTTTTTGCCTGTGAAACATATGTAGCCGGCGTCAACGCTGTCAAGAAGCCTCTTGTTGGACTTCTGGAGATGGGCGTTGTCAAAGACCTCTACACCGTCCTTTATCCACTTCACAGGGATCTTGGCGCAGTTGAAAGCAGGCTTTCCGGTAGGGGACTCTATGTTTTCAGGATTCGTGACGAAATCCTTGGCGCTGGTTCCTTCCGGAGAGAAGATGAAGAGGGCCGGAGATGTCTTGGAGATGGCCCATGCGTTGCCCATTCCGTAGCAGTAAGTCTTGAGATAGTTGCTTGCAGGGATGGACGCTGAAGGAGCCGGATAGTTGCTGACATTGTTGAAGACCTCAGGGTCGTAGAAGACGTAGTCGGCCTTGCTCAGGTCTACCGAGTTGCGGTAGGTCTCCGTATGGTTGATGGCTCCGGTGATGGAGATGACAATCTGTGAGTAAGGAGCGATTCTCACGTTCGTATCGAACCACCAGCATGCGGTCCAAGCCGGAATGTAGTCGGAATAGGTGAGCTTGCCGTCTTTGAGGTAGTTGTTGGTGGCATTGGCATTGGCCGGATTTCCGATCGCGAACGCGAACTTACTTGCGTCGGCCTCAACAGGAGAATTGTTGTACAGGATGACATATTTGTCCAAGGCGTAGTCCTTCGCGTCCTCGTTGTCCATACAGCCTGCAAAGTACAACTCCTTGATGATGACCTGGCTCGTTGTGGACTCGGACAGTTCAAGCCTGAAGCTGTTGGTTCCGTTGTCGACTACCGTGACAGCAGGGTTCGTTCCGTTGAATATGCTGGATTCTTTGTAAACTGTCGCCGATGCTTCGTAGATTCCGGCCACAAGCTGGAATGTCGCTGTGCCGTTGACTGTTGTTGCCTTGTAGGCTGTAGAGGATGACTTGTCTGTTACGGTCACCTCAACGGCATCCGTGACAGGCTCGTTGCCGATAACGACCTGGATTGTCACATCGTTGATCTTGGCGCTTTCGTCTTTCTTGCAGGCCGTGAATGCGGCGGTCGCGGCAAGAATAATGTAGATGATTCTTTTCATTTTAATTTTGTTTTAATTGTTGGTTTGTTATAGTTCGCCTTAGAATTTCAGCCTTAATGTCAGACCATAATAGAAAGCCGGAATCAGCGTCCCGCCTGTCACAGAGGAATACTGCTGCGACTTCGTGGAGTACACTTGTCCCATGTTCCTGAAGAAGTTGTTGGCGTAGAAGGAGATTGAGGCGATGTCGCCGACTTCCTTCGTCACGCTGAAGTTCGCCGAGAAGAACGGTGAGAGGTAATCCTTCTGGAAGGCGTAGTTGTAGGATGTCCTTTCCACCAGCTTGCAGAGGTTGTCGTAGAGTTCCCTGTCGTTGTCCCTGGCCCAGATGAAATCCTTTAGGAAAGGCTTTGGAGTCGGATCCCAGTAGCTTGAGTAATACTCAGGATAGGTGACCGTCTTGACCCGCCTGTCCATGAATGACGGGTCTTCACTTGGAAGGTAGGAGGAATCATCATCGACAGCATAGGTCCTGACACCTCCGTCGGTCTCGCTGAGGGCTCTGGAGTACTTCAATAGAGAGCCTTCCAGTTTGGCTGAGATGATCATCCTGACCCGAGGAATATGGGTGGTGACAGTCACGTTCATCCTCAGCGTCCTGGACTCGCTTCCGTTGTTTGTCTTGTTGCCTCCGACATACCAACCTATGTACTTGTAAGGAGTGTTGTCGGTCATTCTGATGGTGGTTGGAGAATAAGCCAGGAGATCCTGATTGACCGTCCTATAGGCGTAGTAGTTGCCGTCAAGGCGGATGTCGGTGTTTATCGGATTGATCCTTTTGAAGTCGATCACCCACTCCAGTCCGTAACGATTGATAGGAGTCCCGCTGTTCGCCGCGTATGTGTGATGTGTGAGAGACTCCCTTGTGACACCAGTTATGGTCTGTGGCCCGAATGTTCCGGTCTTGTCGGAAACAGTCACGACACCGGTTTTCCGGTCGATGCTGTAAACTCTGTCATTTACCGGAATCGTGCATGACTGAAGCGCTTTCTGATCGGTGTAGTTGTACGTGAACGCTTCGTAGGCCTTGTTCATCGAGAACGCCTTGGCGGTTTTGTTCCAGTACCCGGCCAGGGATATTCTTGTACCCGCAAGGTTTATCTCCATTCCGAGCTCCCCTTGGTGGTTGCGCTGCCAGACAAGGTCAGGGTTGTACTCGATGGTCGCCGGCATTATGTAGTAGGCATAGTAGGCGTTGCCGTCGTCAGCTGTCGGTGGATTGAAGATCTGTATGTCCCTGTAGTTCGGCTGAGGGTATAGGATTGAGAATGAAGGCTGCTTGACGGCCACGCCCCAACTTGCCCTGAAGGCGAGACTCTGCACGAACTTCCCTCTGCGGCCTTTGGCTGAAAACACTGAGTATTTCGCGTTGAATCTTGGCGACAGACTGGTCGTGGTGCCATACTCGGAACCCTTTATGAATGTGTTTTCCGCTCTGAGTCCGGCAATCAGGTTGAGATGTGACTCTTTGCCGATCGGTATGGAGACATTCTCTTCCGCGAACAAGGCGAGGTTGTTCATGAACGGGATCTCGCTATAGTCGTAGGTCCTGTACGTAGGCGCGTTGCTAAGGTCTTCCGAGTGTTCTCCCTTACCTAGGTTGGCGTCCGCATTCCAGTCTGCGCCGAGCTTGATCTTGTTGTTGACCTTCCCGAACTTCTTTGCCCAGTTGCCCTTGAGGGTGAGTTTGTAGGAGAAAGGCTTGTCGTCCAGGAACATTGTGTTGTACCAATAGCCGCGAGGAATCATGATGGCCGCCGCGTCCGGATTAGCGGAGTAGTCCTCGGCCACAAAATAGCCTTCTTCCTTTCCATGCAGGGCCACTGTCCCGGCGGCGCTGGAATACCTGTTCCTGGTCTCGCTGAGTTTGTTGGATCTGACTACCGAGCCTTTGAATTCGAGGTTGGTGATCCATGGTTTGCTCAGAAGCCAGTTCATTTCGACATTTGCCCTTAGCGTGTTGTCCTTTTGTTTCTCGTAAGTGCCGATAAGCAGGTCCGGGTCGGCTTTCGTGTCGCTTCCTCCGAGATTGCCTGTGATTCCGAAGGAAAACCTTATCGGGGTTTCGCTGAACATTCCGTTGTTGAATAGGTTGGAATAGTTCAAAGAGATCTGCTTGCGGTTGTAGGACTCGTACGGCGAGCGGCTGTCTTTCACGGATCGCGTGTATTCGACATTGGCGTTCAGAACACCGCCTGAGACCCCGTTCCGGCTCTGTCCGAGACCGAAGCCTTTGCTGACGGAGAACTGTTTTGTCTTTGGGTTTGTCGTCATTGTCACCAAGTATGGGGCTAGTCCTTTCTTGGTGTTGACCTTGACGATTCCGGCGCCGATGTCACCATATTCAACGGATGGAACTCCGGAAATCACTTCCACGGACTCTACATTGCTCGATGCAATGTTGTTGATTGACGCACCCTTGATCTCTGAGAAGGAGGCGTTGTTCGAAATTCTTACACCATCTACTTCGACAGCGGTGCCGAAGGAGGAGTTGCCAGCCTCGGTCGCCTCTCCGGCCCGGAGATTGAATCTATTGGTGGAGAGAAGGCTTGGATTCGCGGTGGCTCCTCCTGGTAGTAAGCCTCCTATGTCCGCAAGGCTGACCATTTGGACATGATCGAGTGCCGTTCTGTCCATCGTGCGGCTGGTCGTGGCGCTGTTCTCATTTTCTTTCGCGGTCACGACAACCCCTTCAAGGGTAAGGTTGTCTTCACTGAGGAAAGCTCTGTAGCCGGTCAGATCCTTGCTTATGACGACTGTCTTGGTGTCGGTGACGAAACCAAGACACGACACGCTGAGTGTGTTCTTCCCTGCGTGAATGTTCTTGAGAGTGAAACGCCCTTTGTCATCGGCGACGGCCCATTGCTCGCATTCCACGGCCACCACGGTCGCAAATTCCACCGGCTCCTTGGTCTTCTTGTTCAGGACCGTACCGGAAACGGTGTAGGTCTGAGCGAAGGAAACCGCACAGCACAGCAGCAGAATCATTATCAGAAACAGTCTCCGCATAATTTGTAAATATCTTTTTTACCTTTCCCTGATCACATCCCCGTGATCCTTCACGACGGCCTCTTTCCACTTCTCGGTGTAGCCAGGCTGGCTAAGCCCTGCAGGAGTGCCCTCGTGCCACTTTGAGTGCTTGAATGAACCGTCCTCGTTCTGGGCCTTGACGTTGCCGTCGATGAACTTCACCAGAAGCAGTTCCTCAAGGGCGACCCAGTTCTCGAACTGTTTCTGGGCTGTGCCTACTGAATATTCAGTGAGCATCTTCCTGACGGACGCGAACCAGTCCTTGCTGTCCAGGCCTTTCCTCTCGGCTTTCGGGAGTATGGCGTTATAGGCCTCAAGAGCCTTGCGGTCCATCTCGGCGAGTTTTGATTCCATCTGTCCGTTCTCAAAGCTGTCGATAGCCTCGCGGACTGTCGGAGCCATGATGTTGTAGGCCTTGTAGCAGGCGTTGGCGACACGGTTGTTGATCCAGAAGGAGGCGGTAGGGGAGTACTTGAGCATGTTCCCGTTGCCTACCCTGAAGCATTCCGGCACCTTGTCGGTGCAGGTGTAGATCGGGGTGAGGTAGGATGTCGCCGCGTCGTCTGTTCCGAACCAGAGGACTCCTCCGACCACGTCCGGGAGGTCGTGCCTGGACTGACCCACGAACCAGAATCCGGTCTGCTGGGTGGCGATGGCCCTCTCGTTGACATATCTCCAGCCCTTGTACTCGAATCCCATAGGTCTCCATCGGTAAGGGAGGGCGTTGCCGCCTGCTCCGATGTCTGTTGTCATGTCGAGCGGTGTCCCCTCGAAATGGTCTCTCATCGCGTCGGCCACATTCTTCACGGAGATCTTCCTGGCCGGTTTCACGAAAAGAGGCATCCTGTGGCTGAGATCCTTGCCGGTGATGTAGTCGTGGTAGGCCGAGGCCGGCTCGGTGATGGTCTTCCCGTCCAACTCGTAGGTGAACTGTCCGTCGCAGAGAATGTTGAAGGCACTCCATGCCCTTGCGTCGCAGCCCCTTACGGTACCGAAATCGGCGGGGCAGTAGGCGGCGCTGAAGTCGAAGTCCTCATCCTTGCCGTCGAAGTAGCCTTTCTCCCTCGCGAAGGAGATCACGTCAGGGGCGTAGAGGCAGTTCTCAGGGTCGTTCAGCGGGAAGGTCTGGATGCGTGCCTGGTTGGCGTGGGAGCAGATGTAGCCGTCCGGAATCCTTCTGGCCACCCAGACGAATCCTTTGCGGATGTTCTTTCCGTCCTTCATCTCGCAACCTTTGCCGATGAGATCCATTATCCATGCCTCGTCCTTGTCCGCTATGGAGAATGTCTCACCTTCGGAAGCGTAGCCATATTCATTGGCCAGATCGACGATGACCTGGATTGCTTCCCTTGCGGTGCGGGCCCTTTGCAGGGTAACGTAGATCAGTGAGCCATAGTCCATTATGGCGGTGGTGTCTTCCAATTCCAACCTTCCGCCCCATGTGGTTTCGGCGATGATGAGCTGATGTTCGTTCATATTCCCGACAGTCTTGTAGGTGTGCGCCACCTGCGGTATCTGTCCCATCGGCTTGTAGGAGTCCCAGTTGATGATGTCGAGTGTGGAACCGGCTTTCCAGTTCGCTGCCGGATGGAAATACAACTCACCGTAGAGGACGTGCGAGTCCGCCGCGTATGAGATTATGTTCGAGTTGTCGGTACTGGCGCCTCTTGTCACTATGATGTTTGTGCAGGCTTCGGCCCTTGGATTCGCCGTGAGCGCGCAGATGGCTGCCAGCAGCGCGTAGATGGTTGAGTGTCTTGCCATTTTGCTATTAACTTATTATTGACTAAATTTGTTACCTGTTATTACAAAATGTAAAGATATGAAAAATTTTTTTCTTGCGGTGATGTGTCTGGCCTTTTCGGTGCTGACGGCTTATGCGCAGCAGGGAATGCCAAGCCCGGAGGAACAGGAAAAGAAGATGGCTGAGTTCATTGGGAAGGAGATCGATCGCTTCGAGTCGTCCCTCAAGTTGGAGGATTGGCAGGTCTTTTATGTGGATTCCATTCTGAACCACGACTACCGTGCCATGCAGGAGGAACTCAACAGTCTGGCCTCTGCCAAAGTCTCCAATTCGGATATTTACATGAAGACCAGCGACAAGTGGGCGGAGAACATCTATCAGGCTTTCCGCAAGGTCTTGAATGATGACCAGTGGACCAAATACCTCAAGAGCGGTGCGGCCAGGGAGAAGAAGGCCCGCGAAAAAAGAAAGGCGAAGATGGAAAAGTCTTCGGCCAAACTGCAGGAAAATGATTAACTTTGCAGGAATATTTCTGGAATATTATGAAAGAAGAGATAGAGAAATTGCTTGCGCATGTCAATGAGCTGAATTGCAAGACTGCCAAGGAAGTCGAGGAGGCCCGCGTGAGGCTTCTTGGCAAGAAAGGTGAGATCACCAAGCTTTTTGATGAGTTCAGGACTTACGGGCCGGAACTCAAGAAAGAGTTTGGCCGCAAGATAAACGAACTCAAGCAGGCCGCCCAGGCCAGGATTGATGAGTTGAAGGACAAGACGGCGTCCGAGGGAGCCTCTGACGGTCCTAAGGAGGATCTTTCGATGCCGGGAGTTCCGTTCGAGCTTGGGTCGAGGCATCCGGTGTCGATTGTCCGTCAGGAGATTGTGGACATATTCAGAAAATTCGGCTACGATGTGGCCGAGGGACCTGAGATCGAGGATGACTACCATGTGTTCGAGGCGTTGAACTTCCCGCTGAACCATCCTGCCAGAGACATGCAGGACACTTTCTTCGTGTCCGCCGGTCATCCGGATCCGCTTCTGCTGAGGACCCACACATCCTCCGTTCAGGTGCGCGCGATGGAGACGATGAAGCTCCCGATCCGCGTTATCTGCCCTGGCCGTGTGTTCAGGAACGAGGCGATCTCCGCCCGTGCCCACTGCATCTTCCATCAGGTCGAGGGTCTCTACATCGACGAGAATGTGACTTTCGCCGACCTCAAGCAGGCCATCCTTCTTTTCGCCCGCGAGATGTTCGGTCCGGACACCCAGATCAGGATGCGTCCTTCCTACTTCCCGTTCACCGAGCCTTCGAGCGAGATTGACGTGAGCTGCAACATCTGCCACGGCAAGGGCTGCAACATCTGCAAGGGAACCGGCTGGCTGGAGATCATGGGCTGCGGAATGGTTGACCCGAACGTCCTTGAGGCTTCCGGCATCGACAGCGGGAAGTACAGCGGATTCGCCTTCGGAATGGGTCTGGAACGCATCGCGATGCTCAAATGGCAGGTCAATGACCTCCGTCATTACTTCGAGAACGACCTCCGTTTCCTGTCCGAGTTCAAGACTTCGATCGAGGTATAGAGCTTTATCGCAATTTTTTTGAAATTATTTCAGAAAAAGTTTGCGAATAAAGAAAAAAACGCTACCTTTGTAATCCCAAAGCACTGCTACGGGTAACAAGTCTGCGGAAATAGCTCAGTTGGTAGAGCACGACCTTGCCAAGGTCGGGGTCGCGAGTTCAAGTCTCGTTTTCCGCTCCAGAGAGGTCATCAAATCGATGACCTCTTTTTTTTGTATCACCAATCAAACACGTTTCATTATGACCGCATCGTCAAAGGCAAGCAGATTCAATCTTGCGTTCAACATTTTTCTGGTCACGGGAATGTTGCTGGCCGTCACTGTCACGACCATATTCAAGCTTCAGCAACCGGGTGTGAAGACTTTCATGCTGCTTCTTGCGGCGTTCGGCTCCGTGATGGGTGTTGTGAACACGGTGATGTCCGCCAACGGCAACATCCTGACGTTTGTGTTTGGCTTCATCGACGTGCTGATCGGGACGATTGTCTATCTGGACAACGGTATCATGGGGAATTTTGCCCTTCACGCGTTCTATTTCCTGCCGATGCAGTTCATAGGGTTCTGGCAATGGAGCAAGAGGGGAGCGAAGGTGCGTTCCGGAGAAGAGGGGGCGCATCTGAAGGCACGGAGGCTGACAGGGAGGCAGTGGGCTTGGCTTGCGGCTGGAATATTCATAGGCATAGCTGCCCTGTACCTTATATTATTATACGTGGATGGCGCGAAACTGGCGGCGGGAAAAATCGACAGTGTCGATAAGTCCAAGATACTCCTTGACGCGGTGGTGATGATTCTGAATATCGCTGGTCAGGTGCTGATGAGTCTTGCGTTCATGGAGCAGTGGTACATTTGGATACTGGTGAACATCTCTTCAATCTCCCTTTGGACCGTCGCGGTGATGAGTGACGCCGGTTCGGGCAATGCCGCAGTCATGCTCATAAAATATATCTTCTACCTGCTCAACTCTCTCAATGGTTTGAGAATATGGTTGAGCCTGAGCCGCGGGAACGCCTGACGGCATTGCAGACCGGTGGTATCCCGGAGATGACCCGGTGAGACCCGGAACCGCAAATTTGGATAATTGACTATTTTTTACTTACTTTGTGGCGCTATTTGTTTCCGGGTCTCCCGTGGAAGATTGATAATAGCGTAGTTAACAGGAATATACTATTAATTTTATTCAATTATGACTGAAGAAGAAATTGTAAAGCAGGTCAAAGCGATTATCGTTGACAAGCTGGGCGTTGAGGAGTCCGAAGTGACCGAGAGCGCCAACTTCACAAATGATCTCGGAGCTGATTCACTTGACACAGTCGAGCTTCTTATGGAGTTTGAGAGAGTGTTCGGAATCAAGATTCCAGATGAGGAGACAAGCACAATCGCGACCGTCAAGGATGCGATCGACAAGGTCAAGGAGAAGCTCGCCGGTAAGGAGGAAGCCTAATAATCCTTTGACAGAAAAGAATTATGAGGGTGGCGTAAACCATCCTCTTTTCGTTATACCCCATTCTCGTGCCGCTCTATGCCGCACGACTTTTTTGTTCCGTGACTTTTTGCGGTGAAGTCATTACGGCCGTGACCGAAAAAATAAAATGGCAAATTTTGGTAACGTGCAAAATTTGCCATTTTCGTTTTTTCGGTCCGCGGCTCCAATCTATTTCTCCGGGAATCCTTTCGGAATGGCGAACGTCACTTTCAGCTTAGGCTTCTTGCCTTCGGCCTTCGGTCCCCGCAGCACAGCCCTGTAGTAGCGGTCTTTGTCCAACTCCGTTGAAGAGGTTGTTTTTGTCGCCGAGGATGAGGCGTAGGAGGCCATCGACATGTAGTTGTAGTAGTTGTTGTAATAGCCGTAGCCGCCATAGCCGTAACCACCGTACCCATAGCCGCCATACCCACCGTATCCGCCTCCGTAGAGCTGGTTGGCATAGGAATAATATGCCAGTTGCTTATAGTAATTGGCCATCTCCTCGGCCTGAGAGTCTGTTGTCGTTGTGGTCTCGTACCACATGATCAGGAACCAGATGTCGTAGTTTGAAAGCTTCTTGTCACCCTCGCTTTTCCTGATGATTTGCTGTACGTGATGGGTGATGTCAGGGGCGTAGTTGCACAGGGACCGGTTCACGTCTCCTTGATTCTCGTTCGATGCGCTTGCGTCTGTGAGACCGGCGAAAGTGACGGTTGTGTCCGTGCTGATCTTGATGGTCGGACTCAAAACTTTAGGGTAGCGGAACATCGTGGTGTAGTCCTCGGGGAAATCAAACGGCATCTCGATTGTGGCCTTGGTTATAAGGGTCGTGATAGGCTCTCCGCCCTTTCTGATGATCTCAGCGTTGACAAGGCGCTGGATTTCAGCCGCCGGGACAACCGGCTTTATCCCGCTGCCTCCCTCGATGTAGATCTTGTCGTCAGCCTGTCCGACAAGATGGTCGGATTCGTGGCGATCGACATTGAACACGTACTGGGACGGCAGACTCTTGGCGTTGATCAGCGAGTCAAGGTCCTGCATCTCGACAGGGCTGAAGTAGAACATCAGGCTGGAGTCCCTCCTTTCCCCGTTGAATTCCCCGTTGAAATAGAGGATCGCATAGTTGTCTGTTCTGGCGATGTACGAACCGCTTGTGCCTGCGACTGTACGAAGGATGTCAAACTCGTACATGTCGAACCGGCCTCCGTTGCCGGTAGGATCATCTGTGCAGAGGTATATTCCAGGGAACTTCTTCGCGTAGGTCTTCAGGTCCTTAAGGTCATCCTGGGTCATGCTGAGGTACTGCTTGCCGTACTCTTCCGTGAAATCGAACGTCAGGGAGTCCTTGCCGTTTGCGATAGGAACCCCTTTCGTTATTCTCTTGCTTCCGTGCTTGATCTCGGCTCTTGAGAAGTACTCTTTGCTCCCCAGCGGCTCATCCAGCGCATAGACGTTGACGTTCTGCAGGATGTTTGCCTGACTTTCATCGGCCACGGAGACTGAGTCCACCGCCGCCTTGAACTTGAACCTCTTGAACACCGGATCCTTTCCGAAATCCACACTGTCCAGAACCGGCACCAGCGTCACCACGCTTCCCCTGCTGAAGAGCCCGAAGGTCTCGTCCCTGATAGATCCGATGGTGATCCTGCGTGATGAATAGGCTGTGAGACTGTCTATGGATTTCATCCAGACCTCGTCCAGATCGAATTCGGCCGTGTGAAAATCGTATTTCTGGTCGGTCGGGATGAAATCCCCTCCGAGGTTCTGATCAACCCCGACACAAGACATAAGGCCTGCCATCAGGGCGATGATTGCTGGAAGCTTTCTCATTTACTGCAACTGTTGATAAAAACCATCGTATTCCTCGATGTAGCGTCCGTTGCCTATCGACTCCTCGTTGAAAGGAAGCGTCGGGATGTCCTTCTCCTGACAGAACTTGACCAGCTCTGGATCAACGTCTTTGTCGCCGAAGACCACCCCGTCGGAATACATGGCGGCAATTTTCGCAAGATTTATGCCAGTAGGGGTGTCAAGCTGCGAGACATCCGCAGGCGTGATCCCGCCGAACAGGATGTTGTCCTTGAATGACGGCGAGAACCGCTCGTCCGCGATCTCTCCGTAAAGGGAAGTCACAATCTTGCTGCCGCTGAAGATCGGATCCCCGTTGTACGCCTTCTTCAGGTAGATCGGAACGAGCTGTGAGATCCAGCCTTGGCAGTGGATCACGTCCGGAGCCCAGCGAAGTTTCTTGACTGTCTCAAGAACCCCCCTGGCGAAGAAGATGGCTCTTTGGCCGTTGTCCTCGAAAAACTTGCCGTCCGCGTCACGTGCTATCTGCTTGCGGCGGAAATAGTCCTCGTTGTCGATGAAATAGACCTGGATTCTGGCCGAGGAAATTGAGGCCACCTTGATCACAAGAGGCCTGTCGACGTCACCTATTATGATGTTCATTCCGGAGAGCCGGATCACTTCGTGGAGTTGGTTCTTGCGCTCGTTGATGCATCCATAGCGCGGCATGAACGCCCTGATTTCCTTCTTGCGCTCCTGAATGCCTTGCGGAAGACAGCGTCCGATCTTCGAGATAGGGGTCTCCGGAAGAAACGGCATGATCTCCGAATTGACGAATAAAACTCTGTTTACGGGTTTTCCCATGGTAATTTTCTTGACTTACAAAGGTAATATTTTTTTTTCATATTTCGATATTTCACTATCTTTGAATCCAATTTGGTGTAATGTGCGAAAATGACGGCAGGTGAAAACAAATTGATACGCCGAAGGCTCGTCGGAGCATGGCTTTCCACGGTCATCAGCATAAGTCTGGTGCTGCTTCTCGTCGGAGTGGCGGCTCTTCTGGTGGTCAACGCCAGGAGCGTCTCTGACTATTTCAAGGAGAACATGCAGGTCTCCGTCCTGATGAAGCAGGAGGTGGATGATGACGAGGCCATGGAATATGTCGCCGAACTTGACGCGATGCCTTTCATCAAGAGCAGCAAGTTCGTGTCGAGGGAGCAGGGGACAAAGGAGATGGCCGAGCTTTTGGGAGAGGACTTCCTGAAGGTCTTCGAGACCGCTCCTATACCGGTCTCCATTGAGGTGACTTTGAAGGCGGACTATGTGTCCACGGACAGCCTGGAGGTCGTCAAGAAAGAGATCCGGAGATCCGGGATTGTAGATGAGGTTGTCTATCAGCAGTCATTGGTCGAGAAACTGAACACGAACCTGAAGAAGATCTCGGTCGTGCTGGGCGTGTTCATAGTCCTGCTTCTCTTCATCTCTTTCGTGCTGATCAACAACACGGTGAGGTTGAATGTCTTCTCCAGGAGGTTCACAATCCACACGATGAAGCTGGTCGGGGCCACGAAGTCTTTCATCCGCGCTCCGTTCATGGTGCAGGCTGTCTTTCAGGGACTCTTCTCCGCTCTTCTGGCTACCCTCATGCTGGTCGGAATCCTCTTTTTCGTCCGAAGCGAGTTCGCCCAGCTTTTCGAAGTGTTCAGGCTTGACCTGCTTCTGGTCGTGATCGGAGTGGTGATTCTCTCCGGAGTCGTGATCTGCACAATCAGCACCGCGCTTGTGGTGGGACATCTCGTCTCGCTGTCAAAAGAGGAACTATATTGCTAACAATTAATATTTATGAATATGTCAGAGAACACCAAGACGCCAATCACCGGCAAAGGCCTGAGGCTCCTCCTTATGGGACTTCTCGTGATGGTCGCCGGCTTTGTCCTGATGATTGGAGGAGGCACGGTGGAACCGGACAGGTTCAACTGGGCCATGTTTGATTTCAGGAGGCTTGTGGCCGCTCCGATCGTGATCCTCTGCGGGATCGTCATTGAGATCGTGGCCATAATGCGCCGTCCGAAAGATTCTGATAACACTGAAAAAGAATAGGCGATGAACTGGTTGCAAGCTCTTCTTTTAGGAATAGTACAGGGGCTGACGGAGTTCCTTCCGGTCAGTTCCAGTGGTCATCTGATGATAGTCAGGGACCTTCTCGGGGTTGACGGGGACGGCTTTATGGATTTCACCGTGACCGTCCATCTGGCCACGGTGCTGAGCACGGTCATCGTGTTCTGGAAGCCTATCTGCAAGCTTCTGGCCGGGCTTTTCAAGTTCCGCTACAATGACGAGACGGACTATGTGTTCAAGATAGTGGTGTCCATGGTTCCGATAGCGGTTGTCGGACTGCTGTTCAAGGACAAGGTCGAGGCGTTGTTCTCCGACAATCTGTTCACGGTGGCTGTCTGTCTGATAGTCACGGCGATACTCCTTTACCTGTCCGACATTTCAGGACGCAGGAAGAAGGCGGCTCCTGAAGAGGGATCCGTGGCGAGGAACGGAATCTCCTATTGGCAGGCCCTCACCGTCGGTCTCAGCCAGGCCGTGGCTGTGGCTCCTGGTCTGTCCCGTTCCGGCACCACCATCGCCACCGGGCTTCTGTGCGGAGTCAGGCGCGAGGTCATGGCGCAGTTCTCGTTCCTCATGGTGCTCGTGCCGATCATCGGCGAGCAGTTCCTTGACCTTGTGAAGAGCCTCACCGGCGACGCTGTCCTTGGAGGAGGACTCAGCCCTGTCTGTCTCGTGACCGGTTTTCTGGCCGCCTTCCTTTCAGGGCTGTTCGCCTGCAAGGTGATGATCGCGATCGTGAGGAAGGCCAGGCTCACATGGTTCGCCATCTACTGCCTTGTCGTCTCACTCCTGCTGCTGGTCTTCGCGTAGGAATATTCATGAATGGCAATGGCTGACAGGACCCTTTCGTACTTTGTCTCGGATGTCCATCTGGGGCTTGATGTCAATGACCCCGCGGAGAGGGAGGCTCGTTTCGTCCGTTTCCTGAGGTCCATACCGAAGGACAGGACGAGGACACTGTACATGCTGGGTGACATCTGGGATTTCTGGTACGAGTACCACGATGTGGTCCCGAAAGGCTATGTCCGTGTGTTCGCCGCTTTGATGGACTTGATGGACGCCGGAGTGGAGGTCTGCTTTTTCCAAGGCAACCATGACATCTGGTGCTTCCATTATTTCGAGGAGATGGGCATCCGTATCCTCCGGCAGCCTTATGTCGTGGAGATCGGCGGGAAGACATTCTGTCTCGGGCATGGAGACGGACTCGGGCCGGGACACTGTTGGTACAAATTGATGCGCTGGGGGTTCCGCAACAAGTTCTTCCAGAGCATGTTCAGTCTCTTGCATCCTTACATTGCCTTCCGTTTCGGCAAAGGCTGGTCAAAGAAAAGCCGTGTGGCGAAGAGCCGGGAATATGTTTTCAGAGGGGCCGACGAACCGTTGTACAAGTTTGCCGTGGATTTTTCCAAGGACAGGCATGTTGATTATTTCATATTCGGACATTTCCATGTGAGTGAGGATATCCCGCTCCCGACCGGAGCCAGGCTTCTCATCCTCAAGGACTGGATGAAGCCTCACTCGTCGAACTTTATCTCTTTCGACACGATGTCGGGATGCTTGGGCATCTCCCAGAATATTGAGTAGTACAGGGCGTCGAACTCGCCTCTCTGCCACTTCTCGACGAGATATTCGGTCATCTTGTCCTCGCCTTTGGGGTCGTAGTGGTTTTTGAGGTCTTGCCCGAAGACTTTCGCGACCCCCTGCCAGAAACCGGCGGATATCCCGCTCTTGTAGCTCTTGATCACCGAGTACGGTGACTTGCCTATCTCTCTGTCCACCAATTTGATCAGCAGTTTGCCCTGTGAGATGGTCATGCCTTTGAGCGGCTTCTCGTATGCGTCCAGCAATTCCTCCTGAAGGCGGTTGATGTACTTTTCCTTTTTCCTGCGCCTCAGGCTGTTTTCCGAGATGTGTCGGTCAACTTGTTTTTCCATGTCGCTGGCGAGGAGGGCGTAGGGGTAAACCTTGTTGAAATTATAGACCAGCCTGTAGTACTTTTTAAGGTCGCGTCTGTTCCCTCTGTAGCCTCTTGGGAATATCCACGCGGGGTCGATGCTGTCGTAGTAGGACGTGTCACCGTGCTCGATGCGGTAGCCCATGTAGCCGGACCGGCTGTTTCCGCCTCCCTGCGGAGGCACATCCGGAGTCTGCCCGGCGGTGATTGTCGTCACCGTCAGGACTCCTGCGAGGATGCAGGTGAGGTATGTCGTCAAGCGCGTCATTTTGCCTAAGGTTGCAAAGGTAAGATTTTTCTGAAAAAACTGTGCCATGGACATGTTTGCGGATAGATGGGGATGAGCCGTGTCGAAAGTGGTCGCAAATAATTTTTGTGTGGTTTGCTAATGGTTTGAGAATGATGACTTTCTTTTGAGAATTCCTCGGTCGAAAAAGTTGAAATATTTTTAGAATTATGTTTGAAATTCGTGAATTTTTGCTAACTTTGCAGTCCCAAAATGTAGGGTGTAGTGACGCAATGCGTTGATATTCAATAGATTTTGGAGAATTTGGAAATTATTAAAGTAGTACAGCAATGTTACAACCAAAGAAAACTAAGTTCAGAAGAGAACAAAAGAACGTGATGAAGGGTATGGCCCAGAGGGGCAACCAGCTCGCGTTCGGTTCCTTCGGTCTCAAGACCCTCGAGAACTGCTGGATCACTGCGCAGCAGATAGAGTCCGCGCGTCAGGCTATTTCACGTTGTATGAACCGTGAGGGACAGATCTGGATCAGGATATTCCCGGTCAAGCCTTTCACCAAGAAGCCTCTTGACACCCGTATGGGTAAGGGTAAGGGTGATCCTCAGGGATTCGTGGCTCCGGTGACTCCGGGACGTATCATCTTCGAGGCTGACGGCGTTTCGCTCGCCATTGCGAAAGAGGCCATGCGTCTTGCGGCCCACAAGCTCCCTATCGCCACCAAATTCGTGGTGCGCAGGGATTATGTTGAATAATAAATGGAGAATGAATAATGAAAACATCTGAAGTTCGCGAGATGTCCATTGCAGATCTGCAGGACCGCATCCAGGTTGAAAAGAACAGGCTTGACACGATGAAGCTCAACCACGCCATCTCTCCATTGGAGAACACATCGGAATTCAAGAAAGTCAGAAAGGATATCGCTCGTATGCTCACTATCCTCGCTGAGAAAGAAAAAGAACAGAAATAATCATCAGTCTTATGGAAAGAAATCTTCGTAAGGAAAGAATCGGCGTAGTGGTCAGCAATAAGATGGACAAGACCATCATCGTTGCGGTCGAGACCAAGAAGGAGCATCCTCTCTACGGTAAGTTCATCAAGCAGACCACCAAGTTCGTCGCTCAGGATGACAAGAACGAGTGCAGCGAGGGAGATACCGTGCGCATTATGGAAACCCGTCCTCTCAGCAAGACCAAGAGGTGGAGATTAGTTGAAATCGTAGAAAAAGTTAAGTAATTATGATACAGCAGGAAACACGTTTACAGGTTGCCGACAACAGCGGTGCGAAGGAAGTCCTCTGCATCCGTGTGCTTGGCGGTACGCATCATAGATATGCGACAGTGGGCGACCAGATCGTAGTGGCGATCAAGAGCGCTCTTCCTGGCGGTGACGCCAAGAAGGGTTCGGTCTCCAAGGCTGTCGTGGTTCGTACCAAGAAAGAAATCCGCAGGCCGGACGGGTCCTACATCCGTTTCGACGACAACGCCTGTGTTCTTCTGAACAATGCGGGCGAGCTTCGCGGAACACGTATCTTCGGCCCTGTGGCCAGGGAGCTGCGTGAGAATTACATGAAGATTGTTTCACTGGCGCCGGAGGTCCTTTAATCATTGAGAATCATGAAAAAGTTACACATTAAGAAGGGTGACACCGTGTATGTGAATGCCGGTAACGACAAAGGCAAGACCGGAAAGGTCCTGACCGTCATCCCAGCCAAGGATCGCGTCATCGTTGAAGGCGTCAACGTTGTCAGCAAGCACACTAAGCCAAACGCTAAGCAGCCTCAGGGCGGCATCGTAAAGCAGGAGGCGGGCATCCACGTTTCTAACGTCCAGCTCATCGACCCTGCACAGAACAAGCCGACAAGAGTGGGCTACAAGTTCGTGGACGGAAAGAAAATCCGCTACGCTAAGAAATCAGGAGAGGAGATCAAGTAACTATGGCAAAGAAAGCTACAAACAAACCGGCTGAAGCGCAGGCGCTTCCTGCAGGATATGTTCCTTCCCTCAAGAAGGTTTACAAGGAAGAGATTGTCGAGAAGCTCATGAAGCAGTTCTCGTACACTACTGTTATGCAGGTTCCGAAGCTCGTCAAGATCACTATCAACGAGGGTATCGGCGAGGCCACCAACGACAAGAAGCTCGTAGAGGAGGCAGCTGAGGAACTCGGCAAGATCGTAGGCCAGAAGGCTGTTCTCACCACTTCAAGAAAAGACGTCTCCAACTTCCGTCTCCGTAAGGGCATGCCTATCGGAGTGAAGGTTACCCTTCGTGATGTCAAGATGTACGAGTTCCTTGAGAGGCTCATCCGCATCTCTCTTCCACGAATCAGGGACTTCAACGGTATCGCCGAGAAGATGGACGGCAGGGGAAACTACACCCTCGGTCTCAAGGAACAGATCATCTTCCCGGAGGTGGACATCGACAAGAACCCGAGAATCCACGGAATGGAGATCACTTTCGTCACAACAGCCAAGACCGACGAAGAGGCCCACGCTCTCCTCGCCGCGTTCGGTCTGCCTTTCAAGAAACATAATAACTAAGGAATATGGCAAAAGAATCAATGAAGGCCCGCGAGGTAAAGCGCGCGAAACTGGTTGCCAAGTATGCCGCCAAAAGGCAGGCTCTCAAAGAGGCTGGTGATTGGGCTGCTCTTGACAAGCTCCCTAAGAACGCTTCTCCTGTACGTCTGCACAACCGTTGTTCTCTCACCGGCCGTCCAAAGGGCTACATGAGGGCATTCGGTCTCAGCAGAATCCAGTTCCGTGAGATGGCCAGCAACGGTCTCATCCCGGGCGTCAAGAAAGCCAGCTGGTAACAGCGACATATTATTTTATTATTAACAATCGGATATCGGGCGTCCCATGCGGGGCGTCGATCTAAAAATTCAAAAAAACAATGACTGATCCAATTGCAGATTATCTTACAAGGGTCCGCAACGCCTATCTGGCAGGTAAGAAGGTCGTCGAGATCCCTTCTTCCAAGATGAAGGCCGCGATCACTGAGATCCTTTGTGAGAAGGGCTACATCCTCAGCTACAAGATTGTTGAGGGAACCCCTTACAACACCATCAAGATCGCTCTGAAGTACCATCCTCAGACCAAGATGGCCGCCATCAAGAAAATCAAGCGTGTCTCCACTCCTGGTATGAGAGTTTACTCAGACGTAGAGAACATGCCAAGGGTTCTGAACGGACTCGGCATCGCTATCCTCTCGACATCAAAGGGTGTCATCACTGACAAAGAGGCCAAGAACCTGAACGTCGGTGGTGAGGTTATTTGCTATGTTTATTAACGATTAAAGAAAAGTATAATGTCAAGAATCGGTAAATTGCCTGTAAGCCTTCCGGACAAGGTGAGTGTAGAAGTACTCCCTGGCAACGTTGTGAAGGTTAAAGGACCTCTTGGTGAGCTGAGCCAGAAAGTTGATCCGGACATCACCGTCACCATCGAGGATAATGAAATCAAATTCACCCGCCCTACAAACCAGCCAAGGCATCGTTCGATGCATGGTCTTTACCGCGCGCTTGTGCACAACATGGTCGTCGGTGTCTCCACCGGCTACCAGACCAAGCAGGAATTCGTCGGTGTAGGTTACCGTGTGGCTGCTCAGGGACAGCTCCTGACTTTCTCACTCGGCTACTCACATGACATCCAGCTGATGCTCGCTCCTGAGATCAAGGCTGAGGTGCCTGATGTGAAGAAAGGTGAGAATCCAGTCCTGATCCTCAAGAGCATTGACAAGCAGCTCATCGGACAGGTGGCAGCCAAGGTTCGTTCACTCCGCAAGCCTGAACCTTACAAGGGCAAGGGTATCAAGTTCGCCGGCGAGCAGCTTCGTCGCAAGGCCGGTAAGACTGCCGGAGCTAAATAATAGGAGGACATAGATATGGCATTGAATAGAATTGAAAGAAGAAGAAGAGTCCATTACCGCATCCGTAAGCATGTCAATGGAACAGCTGAGAGGCCAAGAATGGTTGTCTTCAGAAGCAACAAGCAGATCTACGTCCAGGTTGTGGACGATCAGAAAGGCGTGACGCTCGTGGCCGCCGCTTCCAACGATAAGGTTCTTGCCGCAGAGTGCAAGGGCAAGACCGGAATCGAGGCCGCCGCCATCGTAGGAAAGGCGATCGCTGAGCGTGCCAAGGAGAAGGGAATCACCACCATCTCTTTTGACCGTGGAGGTTACCTCTATCACGGTAGGGTTAAAAGTTTGGCCGACGCTGCCCGTGAAGGTGGCCTTATTTTCTAATTGAAAGACTATGGCAAATACAAATGTTAAAAGAGTAAAGACATCTGATCTTGAATTGAAAGACAGATTGGTCGCCATCCAGAGAGTGACTAAGGTCACTAAGGGTGGTCGTCACTTCCGCTTCGCCGCGATTGTGGTTGTGGGTGACGAGAACGGCGTTGTTGGTTATGGTCTTGGAAAAGCCAATGAGGTAACTGCCGCCATCGCTAAGGGTGTTGAGGACGCCAAGAAGAATCTCGTGAAGATTCCTATCATCAACACAACCATTCCGCATGAACAGGAATCCAAGTTCGGAGGCTCTGTTGTCTTCATGAAGCCGGCTGCCCCTGGTACAGGAGTTAAGGCTGGTGGTGCCATGCGTGCCGTGTTTGAGTCAGCCGGTGTCCAGAATGTGCTCGCAAAGTCAAAGGGTTCATCCAACCCTCACAACCTTGTGAAAGCCACTGTCGCCGCTCTTACCCAGATGAGGGACGCCTACACCGTGGCCGGTCTCCGTGGAATTCCTATGAGCAAAGTATTTAACGGTTAGGAGGAGACACAGTTATGGCAAAACTTAAGATAACACAGGTAAGAAGCAAGAACGGAGCCACAAAGAGGCAGATCGCCAATCTGACCACTCTCGGCATCCGCAGAATGCACCAGACCGTGGAGGTCGAGAAGACTCCGGTGACAGAAGGCCAGCTTGCCAAGATCCGTCACCTTGTTGAAGTTGAAGAAATCTAATCAGGAGGACGAATAGATGAAACTGGAAAATTTGAAACCTGCAAAAGGTGCGACTCATAACAGCAAACGTCTTGGACGTGGCCAGGGCTCCGGTAAGGGTGGTACTTCCACCCGTGGTACCAAAGGAGCGCAGGCCCGCGCCGGCTACGAACATAAGATCGGTTTCGAGGGAGGCCAGATGCCTATCCAGAGACGTGTTCCTAAGTTCGGATTCAAGAACCCTACCAGAATCGAGTACAAGGCAGTCAATGTCGCTGCCATTCAGGCTCTTGCCGAGCAGCTTGGAAAAGCGGAGATCGGTCTGGAGGACATCAAGGCAGCCGGACTCGCAGATGCCAAGGAGCTTGTGAAGGTTCTTGGCAATGGCGAGATCAGCACTGCTGTCACTGTAACGGCTGACGCGTTCTCCGCCTCGGCAGTCTCTAAGATAGAAGCCGCCGGCGGTAAGACAATCGTAATCGGCAAATAACGATGAAGAAGTTTATTGAGACAATAAAGAACATCTTCAAGATCGAGGAACTCCGTACGAGACTCGGCTACACGTTCCTACTCGTCCTGGTCTACAGGTTGGGTTGCTTCATCGTGCTGCCGGGTATCGACACGACCTTGCTTGCGTCCCTTCAGGACAGTACCCAGCAAGGACTCGTCGGTCTCTTGAACATGTTCTCCGGAGGTGCCTTTGGTAACGCTTCCATCTTCGCGTTGGGAGTTATGCCGTACATCTCCGCATCAATCGTGATTCAGCTTCTGGGCATGTTCGTCCCTTACTTCAGGAAACTCCAGATGGAGGGTGAGAGCGGCCGCAGGAAGATGAATCAGCTCACCAGATACCTCACCATCCTCATTCTCTGCATCCAGGGACCTGCTTACATCGCTTCTATCCACAGCCAGATTCCGGGCGCCGCTTTCCTTGCGGAGACCCAGCTTGGCTGGAGCAGATTCATGTACAACCTTGTTGCCACCATCATCTTGATGTCCGGCTCGATGTTCGTCATGTGGCTTGGTGAGAGGATCACCGACAGAGGTATCGGCAACGGTATTTCTCTGATCATCATGATCGGTATCGTGGCTCGTCTGCCTTTCGCCCTCACCAGTGAGGTGGGTACGAAGCTCAGCACTACGGCAGGTGGTGGCCCTATCGCCCTTATCGTCGAGCTCATCATCTGGTTCCTTGTCATCGTGGCGACCATCGCCCTTGTACAGGGTGTCAGAAGAGTCCCTGTGCAATATGCCAAGAGAGTTGTGGGCAACAGACAGTACGGTGGTGTGCGTCAGTACATTCCTCTGAAGATCAATGCAGCCGGCGTTATGCCTATCATCTTCGCCCAGGCTTTGATGCTGTTCCCGCTTCTGTTCTCCCGCTTTGACGCGACCAGAGGCCTCGCAGCCACTCTCGGCAACTACACCGGATTCTGGTACAACCTGATCTTCGGATCCCTCGTTGTGATCTTCACGTACTTCTACACCGCTGTCACGGTTAATCCTACCATGATGGCAGAGGACATGAAGAAGAACGGAGGATTCATCCCTGGTGTGAAGCCTGGAAAGGCCACGGTCAACTACCTTGACTCCATCATGTCAAAGGTGACTCTCCCTGGTTCCATATTCCTCGCCATCATCGCCATTCTCCCTGCTTTCGCCAGGATTATGGGTGTTCAGGATCAGTTCGCAGGTTTCTACGGTGGTACCTCACTGTTGATCCTTGTGGGTGTTGTCCTTGACACACTTCAGCAGATTGAGAGTTATCTTCTGATGCGTCACTATGATGGCCTTATGAAGACCGGACGTATCAGCGGACGCTCAGGAATGTAATTTTGATAATCACAGGATTGATGGTTAAGCCTAAGACAGAAGAGGAAATCGAGCTGTTGCGCGAGAATGCCATACTCGTCTCAAAGACGTTGGCGGAAGTCGGAAAGGTGGTCGCCCCGGGTGTGACAACCGCGAGGTTGAATGAGGTGGCCGAGACTTTTATCCGCGACAATGGCGCTATTCCGAGCTTTCTTGGATTCGAGGGTTTTCCCGCCGCGATATGTACATCAGTCAACGATGTTGTCGTCCACGGTTTCCCGTCGGACTATGTCCTGAAGGAGGGCGACATCGTGACAGCCGACATAGGCACCCTGTACAAGGGCTATAACGGTGATTCGGCTTACACTTTCCCGGTTGGGGAAGTGGACGCCGAGACCCGTAAGCTTATGGATGTGACCAAGGCTTCGCTCTACAAAGGCATAGAGGCCGCGGTCGCCGGCAACAGGACTGGTGACATCGGACACGCGGTGCAATCGTACGCTGAGTCATTCGGCTTCTCTGTTGTCCGTGAACTTGAAGGACACGGACTCGGGAAGGAGATGCACGAGGCTCCGGGCGTCCCGAACTATGGACGTCAGGGTCACGGGTGCAGGCTTGTGGATGGAATGGTCATCTGCATCGAACCAATGATCAATGCAGGAGGCAGAGGAGTGTATGTGGCCAGAAATGGTTGGGCTGTACACACTTCCGACCACAGGAATGCGGCTCACTATGAGCTTACGGTTGTTGTTCGTAAAGGCAAGGCGGAACAACTGTCAACATTTGATTATATAGAAAGTACTGGTAAATTTTAAAGTGTTTTTTCAATGTCCAAACAAGTAGCGATAGAACAGGACGGAAAAGTGATCGAGACTCTTCCTAACGCGATGTTCAAGGTGGAGCTTGAGAACGGTCATGTCCTTCTCTGCAACATCTCCGGCAAGATGAGAATGAATTTCATCCACATCCTCCTTGGAGACAAGGTGAGGGTTGAAATTTCACCTTATGATTTGACAAAGGGAAGAATATCTTTCAGGTACAAATAAAAATATTCACGATATGAAAGTCAAAACATCCATCAAGAAGCGCAGCGATGATTGCAAGATCGTCAGACGCAAAGGTCGTCTTTATGTCATCTGCAAGAAGAACCCTAAGTTCAAGATGCGTCAGGGATAACAGTAGTTTGTAAAACAAATAAAGTTTAAGATAAATTATGGCAAGAATAGCCGGTGTTGATTTACCGAACAACAAAAGAGGTGAGATAGGTCTCACCTACATCTACGGTATCGGCCGCAGCTCCGCGAGAGAGATCCTTCAGAAGTGCGGAATCGATTACGACATCAAGGTCGGTGAATGGAACGACGAGCAGGTAGCCGCTATCCGTACCCTCATCACTGAGGAGTACAAGATCGAGGGTGAGCTTCGTTCCTCCGTCCAGATGAACATCAAGCGACTGATGGATATCGGTTGCTACAGAGGTATCCGTCATCGTATCGGTCTTCCTGTACGCGGTCAGAGCACTAAGAACAATGCCCGTACCAGAAAGGGAAAGAAGAAGACCGTTGCCAACAAGAAGAAGGCGACCAAGTAAAACCAGATGAATTATGGCAAAGAAAACAACATCATCAAAGAGAGTTGTCAAGGTTGAGGCTACGGGCCAGGCCCATATTTCATCAACCTTCAATAACGTGATCATCTCCCTGACCAACAACCAGGGACAGGTGATAAGTTGGTCCTCAGCCGGTAAGAGCGGCTTCAGAGGTTCCAAGAAGAACACCCCGTATGCCGCCCAGGTGGCTGCCGAGGATGCCGCGAAGACCGCTTTCGACGCAGGTCTCCGTAAGGTGAAAGTCTTCGTCAAGGGTCCTGGCGCCGGCCGTGAGTCCGCGATCAGAACCATCAACAACGCTGGAATCGTTGTCACTGAGATTGTCGATGTGACCCCGATGCCACACAACGGATGTAGACCAAAAGGCCGTCGTAAAGTCTAATCAATGAATTAAAACAAAAATTACTATGGCAAGATATATTGGTCCAAGCACTAAGATCGCCCGTAAGTTCGGCGAGCCTATATTCGGAAGCGACAAGGATTTCGAGAAGAGAAACTATCCTCCGGGACAGCATGGTCTGGCGGCGAAGCGCAAGAAGCAGCGTGAGTATGGAATCCAGCTCAAGGAAAAGCAGAAGGTAAGATACATGTACGGCCTTCTTGAGCGTCAGTTCCACAACACCTACCTCAAGGCTTCCAAGATGGCTGGTCAGAGAGGTGAGAACCTTCTCCTCCTTCTTGAGTCAAGACTTGACAACATTGTCTATAGGATGGGAATCGCTCCTACCAGAGCGGCCGCAAGACAGCTTGTCAGCCACGCTCACATCACCCTCAACGGTGAGGTTTGCAACATTCCGTCTGTTCAGGTCAAGCCGGGCGACGTCGTTGCAGTGAGAGAGCGCTCAAAGAGCCTTGAGGTAATTCAGAAGAGTGTTGCCTCCGCCGCAAAATATTCATGGATTGAGTTTGACCCTAAGGCGCTTTCAGGCAAGTTCCTGAACCTCCCTGCAAGGGCTGACATTCCTGAAAACATCAACGAGCAGCTCATAGTCGATCTGTACTCTAAGTAATAGTAACACCCAAAAAGAATTAATATGGCAATCTTGGCATTTCAGAAACCGGACAAGGTGATAATGCTCGAAGGCACCGATACCGTCGGCCGCTTCGAATTCAGGCCTCTTGAGCCTGGATACGGGCAGACCATCGGCAACGCTCTCCGTCGCATCCTTCTCGCCTCTCTGGAAGGTTTTGCTATCAGCCAGATCAGGATCTCCGGCGTGGACCAGGAGTTCGCGACGATTCCTGGTGTGATCGAAGGGATGCAGGACATCATTCTCAACCTGAAGACTATCAGGTTCAAGAGGATGGTCGATTCCGTCGACTCTGAGGTAGCAAACATTGTGATTAGCGGTAAGAATGAGTTTACCGCGGAGGATATTTCTAAAGGATTGTCTTCTTTCAAGGTGTTGAACCCTGAGCAGCACATCTGCTCACTCGAACCGTCAGTCACACTCGAGATTTCCTTGACCATCACCAAAGGTCGCGGATTCGTCCCGGCCGAGGAAATGAGGGAGGAGAACACACCGATCGGGACCATTCTCGTCGATGCCGCCTACACCCCTATCAGAAAGGTCAATTGGACGGTGGAGAATTGGCGTGTCGAGCAGAAGACCGACTACGAGAAGCTGAACCTTGAGATAATCACAGACGGATCTATCTCTCCGAATATGGCGCTTCAGGAGGCGGCCAGTATCCTGATCTATCACTTCAAACTCTTCACAGACGACAAGAAGATCTCCATTGAGAACGCTGTCGAGTCAGATTCCAAGGAACTTGATGAGGAGAGCCTCAGAATGAGGCACCTCCTTCTAACAAAGCTTTCCGACATGGGTCTTTCAGTAAGAGCCTACAACTGTCTGAAAGCCGCTGACATCGACACATTCGCGGATCTTGTTTCCTATTCAAGAAACGAACTCATGAAGTTCAGGAATTTCGGAAAGAAGTCCCTCAATGAGATCGATCAGCTTGTGGAGAAGATGAAGCTCCAGTTCGGGATGGATGTAAGAAAGTATAATATTGAACCCAAGAAAAAGAACGCATAGAAATGAGGCACAATAAAGCAATCAATCACCTTGGCCGCAAGTCAGGCCACCGTAAGGCAATGTTGGCCAACCTGGCGACTTCTTTGATCATGCACAAGAGGATCACGACAACTGTTGCCAAAGCTAAGGCTTTGAGGTCATACGTTGAACCTCTTATCTCCAAGTCAAAGGAAGACACGACTCATTCCCGTAGAACCGTTTTCAGCTACCTCAAGAACAAGGAGGCTGTCAAGGAACTCTTCGGAGTCGTTTCTGCGAAGATCGCTGACCGTCCAGGCGGCTACACCCGCGTACTGCATCTGGGCTTCCGTCAGGGTGACGGAGCCGACATGGCGCTTATCGAGCTTGTGGACTTCAACGAGGCCGCTCTTGCCACCAAGAAGGAGGAGAAGAAGTCAACACGTCGCAGCCGCGCCAGGAAAGCGGACGCTCCAAAGGTTGAGGAAACCCCTGCCGAGGCTCCGGTAGAGGAGGCTCCTAAGGCTGAATAATATGTCTGAACAGGCATGAATAGAATGGCGGCTGGATTCCAGCCGCCATTTTTTTAGTCATTTTTTGCTGTCCGGTATGATAAGGTGCCACATTTTTCTTATATTTGCGGTCTGAAAGGGTTTGAGCAACCTTTTTTTTGGCGAATTTGTATAAATCGTTATAACTAATCAATTTATGAATTATCTGTTCTATTTCGTACCTGTGGCTTCGATGATTGCCCTCTTCTTTGCGTGGCTCTTCTACCACCAGATGAAGAAAGAAAATGAAGGTACACCGACAATGAAGGAGATCGCCCAGTATGTCCGTGAAGGCGCCATGGCATATCTTAAACAACAGTACAAGGTTGTTGGAATCGTGTTTGTTATCCTGGCCGTGTTGTTCAGCATTCTGGCCTTCGGCTTTGGCGTGCAGAACAAGTGGGTGCCTTTTGCGTTCCTTACAGGTGGATTCTTTTCGGCTCTGGCCGGTTATGTCGGCATGAGGACAGCCACCTACGCCTCCGCCAGAACAGCCAATGCTGTCAGCAAGTCCCTTAACTCCGGGTTGAAACTTGCTTTCCGTTCAGGTGCTGTCATGGGTCTTACCGTAGTAGGTCTTGGATTGCTTGACATCTCTATCTGGTGGGTGATTCTGAACGCCTTTGTGCATGAGGCCAGTGAGTCGCAGACCCTTGTTGTCATCACGACCACGATGCTCACTTTCGGAATGGGAGCCTCTACCCAGGCTCTTTTCGCCAGAGTCGGCGGTGGCATCTACACCAAGGCTGCTGACGTGGGTGCGGATATCGTCGGAAAGGTGGAACAGGATATTCCTGAGGACGACCCAAGAAACCCTGCCACCATCGCTGACAACGTGGGTGACAACGTGGGTGATGTCGCCGGAATGGGTGCGGATCTTTACGAGTCTTATTGCGGATCCGTGCTTGCGACGATGGCGCTCGGAGCGTCCGCTTTTTTCGGTGATGTTGATGCGCAGATGAGGGCCATCATCGCCCCGATGATGATCGCGGCCATCGGTGTGGTCCTTTCCATCATCGGAATCTACGCCGTCAGAACGAAGGAGGGGGCAGGCCTTCAGCAGCTTCTGAAGTCCTTGAGCATCGGAACAAACCTCAGTGCATGCCTGATAGCGGTGCTCACATTCGCGGTGTTCTACGTCCTTGGTTTCAGCAATTGGTGGCAGCTCAGCCTTTCCGTTATCGCCGGTCTTCTTTCCGGAGTCATCATCGGCAAGGCCACTGAATATTACACCTCTCATTCCTACAAGCCTACGCAGGATCTGGCGGAGAGTTCCCAGACAGGTCCCGCCACCGTCATCATCAATGGTATCGGACTCGGAATGATCTCCACCTGTATCCCTGTCGTGACGATCGTGGCGGCCATCTTGATTTCTTATCTTTGCGCGACTGGCTTCTCCTTTGATCCAGCCTACATCAGCAACGGCCTTTACGGAATCAGCATCGCGGCTGTCGGCATGCTCTCGACCCTTGGTATCACCCTTGCGACCGATGCTTACGGCCCGATCGCCGACAACGCCGGCGGAAACGCCCAGATGAGTGAACTTGACCCTGAGGTACGTCGTCGCACCGACACCCTTGACGCTCTCGGCAACACAACCGCCGCCACCGGCAAGGGCTTCGCCATCGGCTCCGCTGCCCTCACGGCTCTCGCCCTCCTCGCTTCTTACATTGAAGAAATCAAGATCGGCCTTCAGCATGCTGGTGTCCTCCTTCTTGAGGTTGGAGGCAAGATTGTCAATGTGACAGAGGCCACGATTCCTGAGATTGTCAGCTACTATCAGGTCAACCTGATGAACCCGCGTGTCCTCGCTGGAGTCTTTGTGGGCGCCATGATGGCATTCCTCTTCTGCGGGATGACAATGAACGCCGTAGGGCGCGCCGCACAGAAAATGGTTGTTGAGGTGCGCCGTCAGTTCAGGGAGATCAAGGGCATCCTTGAAGGTAAGCAACGCCCTGACTACAAGCGCTGTGTGGAGATTTCAACAAAGGCTGCGCAGCATGAGATGATCGTCCCTTCACTCACTGCGATCATTGTTCCGGTCCTTGTTGGTATCATTCTTGGAGAGGCAGGTGTCATGGGTCTTCTTATCGGCGGACTTGGCGCGGGATTCATCCTTGCGATCTTCCTCGCGAATTCAGGTGGAGCCTGGGACAATGCCAAGAAGTACGTCGAGGACGGCCATTTTGGAGGAAAGAACTCTGTAAATCATCATGCTACCGTTGTCGGTGACACGGTCGGTGATCCTTTCAAGGACACCTCCGGCCCATCATTGAACATCCTCATCAAACTCATGAGCATGGTCTCAATCGTGATGGCGGGACTGATTGTCATGATTCACGGATAGTGTGAACGGACTTACAACAGAATATCAAACGAATGAAAAAAGTAACCATTAGAGATGTGGCGAGAGAAGCCGGGGTGTCAGTCACCCTGGTTTCTTTCGTGATGAATGCGAAAATGGGGAAGGATGGCAGGTTGGACTGCCCGGTCAACCCTGACACCGCTGAAAGGGTCCTTCAGGTAGCCAAAAGACTTGGCTACAGACGTAACAATGCCGCCGCCTCGCTTAGAAGCGGAAGGTCGCATTCAATCGCTGTGATTGTTTCGGACATTGCCAATCCTTTCTTCGCCGAGATCTGCAGGAACATCGAGAACATCGCCTACAAGGACGGGTTCACGGTGATCTTCGCGAGCTCTGAGGAGAATCCGCAGAAGCTGGCTCATCTGGTCGAGACCATGGTGGGCTACAATGTGGAAGGCCTTATAGTGGCTCCTTGCCTTGGGGCGGAGGCCGCGTTGGCGAGAGCCATCAGCATCGGCATCCCTACAGTCTTGATTGACAGGAACATGCCGGGAGAAGAATTCGGGCGTGTACTTGTCGATAACGTTGACGCCGGAAAGATGGCGGCCAAATACCTGCTCCATCAGGGATTCGGCAAAATCGAGATGATTTCATACAAATCCGGAGTGACCAGCCTGACCGACAGGGAGTCCGGCTACGCCATGGCGATGGAGGAGGCCGGATTGAAAGACGACATAAGGCTTCACAAGATTGAATATGACACCGAGGCTGCTAAAAAGGATGTCATCGAGGTGTTCCGTGGGGCGGTGAAACGAGGGACCGAGGCGTTCATCCTTCCTACCAAGAGGATAGCAATGTACGGTTTCAACGCTCTGAACGTCCTTGGTTTGAGTATGCAAAAGGATTTCTCGTTCGTATGCTTCGACGAGAGCGATGTCTATGAGTTGAACAAACCGGTGGTGCCTCACATCATCCAGCCGCTTTCCGAGATCGCTTTCAAGTCATTTGAACTCCTTCAGAAGATGATCGAGGGCAATGCTACGAAAGAAGAAAAGACCTCCATGCTCAATGTCAAACTTGTGCTTGGAGGCCGTTTCGGCGGAGAATCGACGCAGGCGTCGTTCTAGATCGTAGTGTTATAGATTTTTTCAGCTTGAGCCTTGCGGTAGGTGTCCAGCTTTTCGGAGACAGCAGTGTCTTGGAGGGCGAGAATCTCTGCCGCAAGGATTGCTGCATTCTTGGCTCCGCCGATAGCGACAGTGGCCACAGGTATTCCTGTCGGCATCTGTACCATCGACAAAAGTGAGTCCAGTCCGCCGAGAGCCTTGGTCTGCATCGGCACGGCTATAACCGGCAGCGTTGTGAGTCCTGCCGCCACACCTGCAAGGTGCGCCGCTCCGCCGGCTCCGGCGATGACCACTCCGAATCCTCGTCCCTTGAGTCCTTTGGTGTACTCAAACATCAGCTCAGGAGTCCTGTGGGCACTGATCACCCTTTTCTCAAACTCGATCCCGAAGTCGGAAAGAATCTGCTCAGCTCCGGACATGACATCGTAGTCACTCGTGGAGCCCATGATAATAGCTACTTTAAGCATAGAATTTATTGAATATTTGGGGGTTGGATTATTGGTGGAGATGTGAAATCATTACACCTCCGTCCAATGGATATGAATACCATCTTTCTCCATACCTCTGAACCAGGTCATCTGCCGTTTGGCGAACTGGTGGATGGCGTTGGCCAAAAGAGTGTGCATTTCTTCGAAAGTCAGGACGCCAAGAACGTACTGTGTGACGAATTTATACTCAAGTCCGTAATAGACAAGGTCTTCGGCTCGTATCCCGTTGTCCAGAAGACCTTTGACCTCCTCGATCATCCCTCCGGCCAACCTTTCGTCAAGCCGTCTGTCAATTCTTGCGACCCTCTCTTCACGGCTGACCAGTGTCCCGATGTAATACGGGTTCTTCGGCATGAATCCGGTTCGTTTCACCGGATGCTCACGTTCGTACATCGCCACTTCCAAAGCCCTGATTATCCGTCTTTTGGATTGCAGGACTCCTTCGTCCGGCAGCGGTCCGTAGCCGCTCAACTTAGCGATCAGGATCTCCGTGTCGTACTGTTCAAGCTCTTCCCTTAACTTCTCGTCAGGCGGAACCTGGGGCAGAGTGTAGCCGCATGTCGCGGCCTGGATGTAAAGTCCTGTACCGCCGCACAGGATCGGAGTCTTGCCTCTTTCACGGATGTCTTTGTAGGCATATTCAAAAACTTGCTGCCACTGGTAGAGGTCGAATCGCGTCCCGGCTGGCACGATGTCTATCAGGTGGTAGGGTACATCGCCATATTCATTCAAGTCCTTCCCGGTCCCGATGTCCATTCCGCGATAGACCTGTCTGGAATCGGCTGACAGGATTTCTCCGTTGCCGCATTTGTGTGCCAAGTCCACTGCGTAGCGGGTTTTACCGGAGGCCGTCGGCCCGAGCACTACGATCAGATCAATGGCTCCGGAGGCATATTCATTGAATATGCTCCCGAAGTCAATGTCTTCTGGTTCAGGCAGTGGAGCCGGGGGAGGGATGGGGATTGCCTCCCGCAGCTTGTTCTGTGGGTTTCTGCTCATCCGTTAGTAGCCAAAGATTTCCTCAAGCGTGAGTTCGGTGACAGGTCCGAGCGAGCCGACGAAGTCCATGTCTAATCCTTCCTTCTTGCCGAGAAATCCATAGACGTATTTGCGTCCCTTGATCCATTTCTCCTGGAATGCCTTGACGTCGGCGAGTGTCATGTTCTGTACCTTTTCGAACACGGCCTTCTCGCGGTCTTCGGTGAGGCCATAGTCCTGAAGATCAAGATATTTGTAAAGAACGTTGATGCCGGTTGTCCTGTTTGTGCGGATGCCTGTCAGCAAGGAAGTCTTGGCAACTTCGAAGGCTTTCCCGGACTCAGGCATGTCGTTGATGATGCTGTCGAATGCCTCCACGGCCTCCTTCGCCTTGTCATTCTGCGAGGCGATGAAAGCGTAGAACATGTAGTCACAGTCCTTGTAGCCAAGGTCTCTGAGGAATGCCGCCGCTGAATATGCAAGCCCTCTGGCCTCACGCATCTCCTGGAAGACGATCGCTCCCATCCCGCTTCCGAAATAGGTGTTGTACATCCTTATCTCAGGATCGTTCGCGACGTTGAACTTCTCCCCTCTGTCAGAATGTTGCAGGTAGTAGAACTGGTTGGCGTCGTAAGGGGCGATGAAGACCTCGCTGGAAGCCACCTGCCTTGCCTGAGGGTGGATTCTCTCAAGAGGCTCCGGATTCTCACTTATCTTGTGGTGCTCCGCTATCATCTTCTTGGCTACAGTCTCGTCTGAAGGCCCGTAGTAAAGAACGTCATGCTTCTTGGCATACAAGTCTCTGACTGCCTGAAGGAGCTCTTCGGATGTCAGGGCGGCGATCTGTTCGTTGGTGAGCGTGGTCTTCCTGATGAATTCAGGACCGTAGAAGATGTATTTCTGGAGTGCGCTGAAGCATGCCCTTTGGCTCAACTTGCTGTCAGAGCGGTTTTTGAATATGTCCGACTTCAGTCCGGCGAGTATCACAGTGTCAGGCTGCGCGTTGAAGATCAGATCCTCCACGATGTCCATGGCCTTGCCGACATTCTCGTCAAGTCCGCTCACGCCTATGTTAGACTGGGTCGAGCCGCAGGAAAGTCTCTGCGAGCAGGCAAGTTCGTACATCTCTTTCTTGATCTGCTCGGCGGTTCTGGTTGTGGTGCCGAGGTAGCTCAGGTAATCGAACGCCAGATCAAGGCGAGGATCGCTTTGGACTCCGCGGTCGAACACGCATGTCAGGGTCGTGATGTCGTTGGTCTCATTCTTCTTGTAGAGAAGTCCGATGCCTTCGGCCACACGGCCCTTTGACATGTCCTTGGAGAAGTCCACGAACACCGGCTCGATAGGGGTGACCTCGGTGTTCTGGATCTCGGTCAGGAACTCGCTCTGCTTGTCACGGTTGGTCTCGATCGGGGTGATGGCCGGGGCGGCGATCTTCTCGATGTCCTTGTCCTCTCCGATGCGCTTGTAAACAGCCACATAGCTGTTCGCTCCGAGGTACTCGTTGGCCCAGTCCACAATCTGCTGCTTGGTGACTTTCTCAAGCCTCTGCATCTGGAGTGCGTCATTCTTCCAGTCGTGGCCGTTGATGAATGACTCCACGAAACTCATCGCCCTGTCCTCGTTGTTCTCAAGCTGACGCATGTTGGAGAGCTTGTAGTTGTTGATGGTGGATTGGATGAGGCTTTCGTCGAAGTCTCCGCCGCGGAGTTTTGCCACCTGCTCCAGCATGAGGTCACGCACCTCGTCAAGGCTCTGTCCCTCACGAGGATAGCCCACGAGGAGGAACTCTCCGTAGTCCGGACGTGTGTAGTTGAATCCGTAGAATCCGTTTACTTTCTGCGCCTGGATCAGGTTCAGGTCGGCGAGGCCTGCCTGCCCGTTGTAAAGGATGTCACCGACAATGTCGCCGACCTCGCTTCTGAGGAAGTCGTTGGATCCCGGAACTCTCCAGCCCATCATCACGAACTCCGCGTCGAGGCCGTAAACTTCTTTCTGGATCGGCGCGGTGATGGCCTGCTCCGGCTCGTATTCAAGGTACTTGATGTCCGGATTCGGCTGCCACTCTCCGAAATACTTCTCGATCGTGGCGACGAAAGTGTCCGGGTCGAAGTCTCCGGAGACGCAGATCGCCACGTTGTTAGGCACGTAGAAGTTGGCCCTGTAGTTCTCTATGTTGATGATCGACGGGTTCTTCAGGTGCTCCTGGGTGCCGAGGGTGGTCTGAAGTCCGTAAGGGTGGTGAGGGAAGAGGGCGAGGTCAATTGCTTCCATAGCCTTGCGGTTGTCCTGCGTGAGGCTCATGTTCTTCTCCTCATAGACGGCCTCCAGCTCGGTGTGGAATCCCCGGATCACCGGATGCATGAACCTGTCGGCCTCGATCTTCGCCCAGTTGTCGATCTCGTTGGACGGTATGTCCTCCTGATAGACTGTCATGTCGTTGGAGGTAAAGGCGTTGGTGCCTTCGGCTCCGATGACGGCCATCAGTTTGTCATATTCATTAGGGATCGCGATCTTCGACGCCTCGTAGCTGATGGAGTCGATCCGGTGGTAGATCGCCCTGCGTTCCTCCGGGTCGGTCTTTGTGCGGTAAACCTCGAAGAGGGCCTTGATGGAGTCGAGCATCGGCTTCTCGGCGGCGTAGTCGGAGGTTCCGAAGCTCTCCGTGCCCTTGAACATCAGGTGCTCAAGGTAGTGGGCGAGTCCTGTTGTCTCCTTCGGATCATTCTTGCTGCCGACCTTGACCGCGATGTAGGTCTGCACGCGCGGAGTCTCCTTGTTGACGGTCATATAAACCTTCAACCCGTTGTCAAGGGTGTAGATCTTGGTCTTCATAGGATCCCCCTTGACCGTCTCGTACTTGTACTTCGCGCACGATCCCGCCAGAAGCATTGAGATGACGGCCGTCGCCGCCAGGATAAGTCGTCTTTTCATGATATTGAATATTTAATAATCGTCAAACCTGCGGCAATCAGTTCTTTCCCGCTTACTAAGTAACCTTCAAAAAATAACTTGAACAATTTGTATATCTTTATGGTCTATATTTCTCTTCTCATCAGTCATGTACCTCCAGTACACTCCTTCTTCCAAAAGAAATCCATCCTCGAAAATCTTCTCTTAATCTGAAGCAACTTATTATTTTCATGTTCCTAAGCCATTCGCCCGGAATGGCTGTAATTGACAAACTTAAGCATTTTTGGCCGCAACACCAAGAAAAGTGATTATCTTTGTGGCCTATGAACATAATCACCGCTTCGCTGAGTGCCGGAAGATGAAGGGATGAGACTTGTCGTTGCGGAGCTGATTGATTGAAAATGAATTTGTGAATATGCCAAAGCAGAAAGAGCATAAGGTAGAGATACGCAACCGCCGTGCCTCGTTCGACTACGAGTTCCTTGAAACCTATGTGGCGGGAATATCCTTGGTCAGCACGGAGATCAAGTCAATCCGTATGGGCAAGGCCTCGTTGGTTGATTCGTTCTGTTATTTCGTTGGCAACGAGTTGTTTGTCAAGGGTATGAACGTCGCCCAGTACTTCTGGGGCTCCTGGGGGCAGCACGAGCCGATGCGTGACCGCAAACTCCTGCTGACCAAGCGTGAGCTCCGTCACCTGCGTCAGGCCGTCAAGGAGAAAGGCCTCACAATCGTGGCCACCAAGCTTTTCATCAACGACAACGGCCTCGCCAAACTCGTCATCGCCCTCGCCAAAGGAAAGAAAATCTACGACAAGCGCGCCACCATCAAGGAGAAAGACATCCGCCGCGAACTTGACCGCGGGGAGTAGGTTGCGGTTACAGCCCTTGTCGAAGCGACTTTGTGCGGAGGCCCGCCGGGACTGCCGGACAAGACAAAGAACTTTGAGTTACAGCCCTTGTCGAAGCGACCTTGTGCGGAGGCGGCCAAAGAAAAGTCATTCCCGAATTTTTCACGTTACAAAAATTCGGGAATGACTTTTCTTCTGTCCGCGATGTTGCAGTTGTGCCGCACGGAACTATGTGGAGTCCAACATGTTGTCAATCAGCGAAATCTTGGGAGCTCCTCATCACCGTTTGCGTGTGGAGGAGAGCGGCCTTATGTCCTTAACATCAATTAATTATCCTCCACACTTTGTGTGAGGCGCAGTGCTGCCCAGTCTCCGGAAAGCTCGCTTGACGGGATTACAGTCGGAGTCTGGCTTTTTGAATTCTCGATGACAGAGTGGCGGTACACCTGTTCCTGAACATATGCTGCCAGATCTCCAAGGGAAACATCGCCTTTTGTCTCTTTTAACTTCTTCAGAAGAAAATACGTGAACAAACCATGACCTTTATCAGTATACTGGTAAGCTGTCTCGTCTCCGGAAGCGGCTGAAAAGACGATGAGATTTCCTTTTGGAACTTCCTTTTTAGACTTAAGCGCCACACCGCGTGCCGCGACAAGCATGTCCCCTGTTCGTTCGGCTCCTGAAAAACATGCGTCCAAAAGGACGACCGTCTGTCTCGTTGGGAACTTTGAAAGACTTGAATAGAGTTCACTTAATTTGTAACCTGTCTTGACATTGGAGCCACTGCCATCGACTGGCAAAAGATATGCGTCTCTTGTCCCCTCGTCCGGTATCCCATGCCCGGCATAATAGAAAATCAGGCTTGCATCCCCGTCATAAGCTTTCGCGATGCTCTCAAGCCAATCTACTTGAGCCCACATATTCACAAGTGTGGCGTTGGGTACAAAATGGATGTTCTTCTCCGGAACACCAAGAGTCTTATGGCAGTATTCTCTGAACATGTTCCCATCATTCTCGGCGTAATCCACTTCAGTGACTGACTGGTACTTCTCATTCGCTACGATCACGGCAAATGTCTTGTCGTTGACAATCCCGGATGAAGGGATGTTGGTGTCAACATCCGACTTCCCTGTCGCGACTGATTTCCTATGAAGCCTTGGCTTTCCGACGTTGCCGTCATCCGCGTCGTCCGCATCCACATCAATACTGTCAAAGTTATAAGATATGTCAACACTAGCGAACTCCAACGAATTGTTGTTCCTGTAGGTAAAACTCCTCCCATCAGGTGTGGTGGAAATGTTGATGGCATGGCTCTTTCCACAGTTGTCATAATAATCGTAGCTGCGCCTGAGTTTGGCCTTCGCAGGAGCCGTCAGTACGCAGCCGGCGATCAGTAAAGCACTTCCTGGAGCGAGCGAAAGAAAGAGTTCGTCGATGTCGGCCTCGTAATCAATGGCAAATATAATTCCGGCAAAAGTCACGGCTGCTCCGGAACAGCAGAAAATCGTGCTAAGTCTTTTTCTCGTTCTGTATCCATGATAGTAGTCCATAGAAGTGGTATTGTCTCCCCAAAACTCAGTTTTTTCACATCTCTCCACGCTGCCTTTGCCGCTCTTTATATTCCCTGAAAGACAAAGATGGAGATGATGATTCCACTCTTGATACATTAGAATCTCTCGGTGCGGTTATGCTTGAAATCTCGGAACGCGAATAAAAGAACATATCCCCGTTTGCCGTAGTGACGATAATGTCGTCACCTTGCGTGGTTACCGTTCCTTCGATGACAGTGCCATTCCTCAAAGCCACCTTGCTGGCCCCTGAAGTGTTTTGAGCATTGGCGATTACCACTGAGCGGACAATCGCCTCTGAGCTTGTAGAAGTACCAAAGCGACTTCGTGCTTAGGCGGCCAAAGAAAAGAGATTCCCACATTTTGCACGTTACCAAAATGTGGGAATCTCTTTTTCTTATGACCGCTTTGTCGTTTGGACAGCTCTTGTAAGAAGACCGATGCGGAAAACAATGCGCATCAATGAAGAACCCCTACCGAGACTCCGACCAGATTTCTTTCCGATCCGTCGAATCCCCGGACAAAGTACCCAGGCGGCATTTGGGCTGAATCCCGCCCTTAGGGTGCGCTTGGGCATTTCCTGTCAGCCGCCCTTGCTTTCTCCGTCACCAAAACGTGACTCGCCGGGCATGAATCTGTGAGAGACTCGCCCGTACTGTCTCAAACGTCACTCCACGAGCGGCATTTGGGCGGAATCCCGCCCTTAGGGTGCGCTTGGGCAATCCCTGTCAGCCGTCCTTGCTTTCTCCGTCACCAAAACGTGACTCTCCGGGCGTGAATCTGTGAGAAACTCGCCCGTAGTTACTTGGTCTCTGTTCAAGAAGCGACAAGTGGCACAATAATTATAGAAGCGATACAATAAAATAAGTTCCGCCGTAAGAAGCGGCACCATAAAGTTCCGCCGTAAGAAGCGCCGCTATATTCCGAACGCCTTTTTGATTCCCTCCACGGCGTCGAGCTTCTCCCAACCGAAGAACTGGACTGGCTTGTCGGTCTGGTGTCCCGGCTTGCCGACCTTCACGGTCTTGGTGTACGGCTTGCGGCCGAAGTGGCCGTAGGCGGCGGTCGGTTCGTAGATAGGGTTCTTGAGCTCGAACCTGCGGATGATGGCGGCGGGACGGAGGTCGAAGAGATCCTCTATCTTGCGGGCGATCTCGGCGTCAGGCACGACGCCGGTTCCATAAGTGTCCACGAATATGCTCACAGGTCTCGCCACACCGATTGCGTAGGCGACCTGGACAAGCATTTCGTCAGCGACACCGGCCGCGACCATATTCTTGGCTATGTGCCTTGCCGCGTAGGCAGCCGAACGGTCAACCTTGCTCGGGTCCTTGCCGGAGAAGGCTCCGCCACCATGCGCGCCCTTGCCACCGTAGGTGTCCACGATGATCTTTCTGCCGGTGAGACCGGTGTCCCCCGCGGGGCCGCCAATCACGAACTTGCCGGTCGGATTGACGTGCAGGATGAAATCGTCCTTGAACAGGGCGGCCGTCTGAGGGTTGAGGGCCGCCTTTAACTTAGGCAGGAGGATATTCCTGACATCCGCCTCAATCTTGTCGTGCATCGCCTGATCGACCTTGTCCTGACCGAACTGGCGAACCGCCTCCGAATATGTGATATTCCCGAGTTCCTCTGCCACGAAGTCATCGTGCTGGGTCGAGATGACTATCGTGTGGACACGCACCGGATGGTGTGACTCGTCATATTCAATGGTGAACTGGGACTTGGAGTCAGGCCTTAGGTAAGGCATCAGCCCTGGGGTGTTGTGGCGTATGTCCGCCAGCGCCTGGAGGGCGATCTGCGAGAGGTATAGCGGAAGAGGCATATAGTCCTCCGTGTCCTTGCAGGCGTAGCCGAACATCATTCCCTGATCGCCGGCTCCCTGGTCCTCAGGGTTCTCACGCACCACGCCACGGTTGATGTCCTGACTTTGCTCGTGGATTTCCGAGAGCACTCCGCAGGAGTTGCCGTCGAACATGTATTCGGCCTTGTTGTAGCCGATGCGGTTGATCACGCCGCGCACAACCTTCTGGACGTCAACGTACGCCTCGTCCGAGCGCACCTCGCCGCCGATCACCACCAAACCCGTCGAGCAGAATGTCTCGCAGGCCACCTTTGACTCAGGATCCTGGCTGAGGAACTCGTCCAGGATAGCGTCCGAGATCTGATCCGCCACCTTGTCAGGATGTCCCTCGGAAACTGATTCGCTTGTAAATAAGTAATTCATAATGTGTTATATTTATATTTTCAATCATTTCGCCATAATGGGCCAAATTCTTCGGCCATTATTTCCAACGTCGCATTTCAGCGCGGCAGGCGAAAACAAAAAACTCCAACGTATGCGGAATACGTGGAGCGACACCAAAAACACAATATGAAATATTTTAGCATTTTTTAGTGTGGTTGCAAGCAGGCAAATCTCTCCACATTCCGTGTGCAAAGGTACTACTTTTTCGGGAATATCCAAAAGCTTCTCAAAGTTTGGGCAAAGGGCAGAGGCAAGGTTTGAACAATGCCGATCCGCATCGGTCGGCCAGTAATATTACTAATTCAACTTTCGCAAGTAGGCAATTACCTGCTGTAAAGTACATTATCTCACGTTCGAAGGTGATTGCCCACCCTCATCAATTCACGTTA
>UQUJ01000020.1 GCA_900544195.1 uncultured Alistipes sp.
GCAGGGAAAGAGCTTGCTCTTAACCTTCAAACAAACAATTCAAAACAGCTTCTTATAACTTGTGTTTTTGGCATATTCGGCGGTACGCTGCTTCAAACAGCTGTGAGTCATGGCAATAAGATAAGCCTTACTTACAAGAAATCCTATCCACTGTCCAGATTTCCGCAGAACCTCATCATGAATGATATTCAAGTGGAGGATAAAGTCCTATTCTTCAATAACTTAACCGGCACTACTCACCCCCGGAACAGGCAGGAGGAGGATTCGCCAAAACATTTGTTTACAAAGAGTCAGCTTCCACGGCCGCATGTGGTTTCCGCCGCTGAATCTTCGGTCACTTCGACAGGCTCAGTGACCTGAAGGCGGGTCTCAGACTTCACTCCAAATGAAAACCTTGTCGCCCCGACGGATCTTTTTGCCGCCCGGCGTGCGAATGTCATCCGGGAATATGACAGGAATGGAGCAAAGCGTCCCTTTCACGGCTTCTTCCGTCGGCTTTAGATCCACACGTATCTCGCTGACATTCTGCTCGATCACTCCTGTAGTCTCCCCGATGATCAGGATGTCGTCACCTTTTCTCAAGGCCTCCGACTCCACCAGCACTTCCGCGACTGAAATCCTGTCGAACCAGTTGGTGATCTTGCCGCAGTAAATCTTCTTGCGTGTGGCGTGGCTGCCATAGACATCGCTCCATTCTCCGAGTCTGGCACCTTGATAGTAACCGTCCCAGAATCCTCTGTTGAAGACCTCGGACAACTCCTCCTTCAAAGATGCAGCCAGTTCAGGTGTGTAACGTCCTTCGCAGACGGCATCCGCCGCCCGACGGTAGCACTCCGCCGTCTTTTTGACATATTCAGCGCTCCTTGCCCGTCCCTCGATCTTGAACACCTTCACGCCCGCGTCGATGATCTTGTCCATGAACTCGATGGTGCACAGGTCCTTGGGCGACATTATGTACTTGTTGTCGATGTTCAGTCTCGTGCCGGTCTCCAGGTCCGTGACCTCGTAGCCCCTGCGGCAAAGCTGGTAGCAAGCCCCTCTGTTGGCCGATGCCCCGTAGGTCTGGAGGCTCAGGTAACACTTCCCCGAAACCGCCATGCAGAGAGCTCCGTGGGCGAACATCTCGATCCGGACCAGATCGCCGGAAGGGCCTTTGATTCCCTCATTTACAATGGCTTCATGAATATCCTTGACCTGATGCAGGTTGAGTTCCCTGGCCAGCACGATCACGTCGGCAAACTGAGAATAGAACCGCAGCGCCTCGACGTTCGACACGTTGAGCTGGGTCGAGATGTGGACCTCCAGCCCGATCTTCCGGCAATATGTTATCGCAGCCATGTCCGAGGCGATGATGGCGTTCACTCCCGCCGCCTTGGCCGCGTCCAGAGCCTCCCGCATCGGGGCGAGATCATCCCCGTAAAGGACGATATTCAGAGTCATGTAGGTCTTGACTCCATATTCCCGGCAGATCTCCACGATCCTCGGCAGGTCATCCGGAGTGAAATTGTTCGCCGAATGCGAACGCATGTTGAGGTTGCCCACCCCGAAATAGACGGAATCGGCCCCGCCCTGTACCGCGGCGTACAGACATTCGAAATTGCCGGCCGGCGACATTATCTCAAGTTCCTTCTTGTCCATTGTCTCTGAATATTATTCCTCAAAATTAATCCATAAAATCACCAAACACAAATTTCCTGTCTCCTTTTGTTCACAAAACCATGTTCAAATCCAGATATTTTCGCTAATATTGCAAATTGTGGCGGACAAATTCCGTGACACAATGACACTATGCGACTTAAAATAACCCTTGAATATTTCACCTCTCCGGGAGAGGAACTGATTCTGGTTCTCTCCGACGGAAAATCAATAGCGATGGAATATGTTGCCGGAGGACGCTGGGAGGCTTCTTTGGAGATGCCTTCCAAGGCTGCGGAGCTTGAATATTCATTTGAACTTCATCGTGACGGGCAGTGTGTGCGCCGCGAGTGGGGACACCATTCGGTCCCTGAGCCTGTGGTTCGACAGGGCTCACCAACCATCGAAGGGGCCGGTGCTTCGACATGCTCAGCGACCGGCGCCCTTGAAATCCGCGACCGCTGGCAGGACCGTCCCGAGGATTCCCCGTTCTGGACCAAGGCTTTCACCGATGTGATTTTCAAGAGAAAGCAGTACTCGGCAAAGCGTTCCGGCAATGTGACATTCACCGTTCCGTGCGCGCGAATCCGTAAGGATGAGGTTCTGGCCATCACCGGCAGCGGCAAACGTTTCGGAGAATGGACGAAATTCGTTCCTCTGTCATGTTGCTCCGCCCCGATGTGGACCGTGACCCTTGATGTGAAAGCACCTTTTGAGTATAAGTTCGTTATCCTTGACGCAAAGTCCGGAGTCCCGAAGACTTGGGAGTCTGGTCCGAACCATCTTTTCGCCGATGTTCCGGCAAAGGGTAATTCCTTGGAAATCAGAGATTTCATTCCAAAGTTCGAGACCAAGCCTTGGCGCGGGGCCGGCACTGCCATCCCTGTCTTCTCCCTCCGCAGCGAGACAAGCTTCGGCGTGGGCGAGTTCAAGGATCTCAAGAAACTGGTTGACTGGGCCGCGCTCACAGGCCAGGGCATCATCCAGATCCTGCCGATCAACGACACCACGATGACAGGAACATGGACGGATTCCTACCCTTACAACGCCAACTCGACATTCGCCTTGCATCCGCTGTTCATACATCTGCCTGACGCCGGGGTCAAGGCCGACAAGGGATATAAAGTCCTCCAGAAAGAGCTCAATGCTCTTCCTGTCGTTGATTATGAAAGGGTTAACAAAGAAAAAAATCGCCTTTTGAAAGAAGCCTTCGAGACTGGCGGACAAGAGGTCATGTCTGGAGCGGCCTACAAGAAATTCTATTCCGCCAACAAGGACTGGCTCGTTCCTTACGCCGCTTTCTGTGCGCTCAGGGACATCAACGGTACGCCGGAGTTCGGGAAATGGAAATCCCTTTCTGAATATTCAGAAACCAAGGTCAAGTCATTCTGTCGCAGGCACAAGAGCGATACGGATTTCTACTGCTACGTCCAGTTCTGCCTTGACGCTCAATTGAAGGAGGCTGTTGAATATGCCCACTCGAAGGGCGTGGCCATCAAGGGCGACCTTCCGATCGGAATCAGCCGCACGAGTGTGGACGCCTGGCAATTTCCGCATCTGTTCAACCTTGACTCTCAGGCCGGGGCACCGCCTGACGCTTTCGCTGCCGATGGCCAGAACTGGGGTCTTCCGACCTACAACTGGGAAGAGATGGCCAAGGATGGCTACGCCTGGTGGAAAGCAAGGCTCAGAAAGATGAGTGAGTATTTCGACGCGTTCCGGATTGATCATATTCTTGGATTTTTCCGCATCTGGGAGATTCCGATGGGAGTCAAATCGGGATTGCTGGGACATTTCAACCCTGCGCTCCCGTACTCCGCCGATGAACTCCATAGCCGTGGCTTCAATCCTGATTCTCAGTTGTTTGTGCCGGATCCGCATCGTGATGGATGGTATCATCCACGCATCGCCTCGCAGAACACCGAGGACTATCAGAGGTTGAATGATTCTTTGAAGAATGCCTACAACGATCTCTACAACGATTTCTTCTATCATCGGCACAACGGTTTCTGGAAAGAATGCGCGATGAGGAAACTGCCGGCGCTTCTGGACTCCACCGGAATGCTGGCCTGCGGAGAGGATCTCGGAATGATTCCAGCCTGTGTTCCGGAAGTGATGAAGGAACTGCACATCCTTTCGCTTGAGATTCAGAGGATGCCGAAGTCTCCTCAGAAGACATTTGACGAGCCGTGGACATATCCTTATCTGTCAGTCTGCGCGACCGGCACGCACGACACATCCACTTTGCGTGGCTGGTGGGAGGAGGACCGAACGATGTCCGAGCGTTTCTTCCATGAGATTCTTCACTGCGATGGGACGGCTCCGTACTTCTGCGAACCGTGGATCTGTGAACGGATTGTAAACCAGCATCTGAACTCGCCTTCGATGCTGTGTGTCCTCCCGCTTCAGGACTGGATGTCCATCGACGGTGAGGTCCGTTACCAGGGCAAGCCGGAGGATGAGCGGATCAACATCCCGGCCATTCCCCGCCACTACTGGCACTGGAGAATGCACATAACCCTTGAGGATCTCCTGTCCCGCACCGATTTCAACCGCACCCTCCACGATCTCATTTCAGATTCCGGAAGAGGTTAGACATCGGTTTAAGACGCTCAAGAAAAAGAAATTCCCGAATTTTGCACGTTACCAAAATTCGGGAATTTCTTTTTCTCTGAGCGTTAGGATTAGACGTTAAGGAACATGAAAAAAAATAAGTTGCTTCAGATTAAGAGAAGATTTTCGAGGATAGATCTTTTTTTGAAGAAGGAGTGTGCCGGTGGCACATGACTGATGAGAAAAGAGATCTAGACCGAAAAGATTCCTTAAGATGATGCAGGTTATTTTTTGAATGTTACTTAATAATGGCATAGGCCTTAAAAATCTTGTCGCAGAGGTTGAATATTCGTAAATTTGATGTCTTAAATACAATTATTCAGTATGGCAAACATTGGTAACCCTTACACTCCTGTCGGGAAAAAGGTGGTTCTCTGCGGATCCGGGGAACTCGGAAAAGAAATCGCGATCGAGCTTGAGCGCTATGGCGTGCACGTCGTGGCGGTGGATAAATATGCTAATGCTCCTGCTATGCAGGTGGCGCAATCGTCTCATGTCCTGTCAATGCTTGACGGGGATGCCCTTGCGGAGATGATCGAGAAGGAGAATCCGGATCTGATTATCCCAGAGGTGGAAGCGATCGCGACTCCAAAATTGATAGAGCTCGAAAAGAAAGGCTATACGGTCATCCCGACAGCCAACGCCACTTACCTGACAATGAACAGGGAAGGAATCAGACGCCTTGCGGCAGAGGAACTTGGAATTCCAACCTCAAAGTATGAGTTCGCCCAGACGGAAGATGAGTTCAGGGCCGCCGTGGGACGGATCGGTTTCCCTTGCGTGGTTAAGCCGGTGATGAGTTCTTCCGGTCACGGCCAGAGTGTGGTACGTAATGAGTCTCAGGTCGCCGAAGCTTGGAGAATTTCCCAGGAGGGCGGACGTGCCGGTGGCGGGAAGGTCATCGTTGAGGGCTTTGTGGATTTTGACTATGAGATCACTCTGCTGACAGTCCGTCACTGCGCAGGAACAACTTTCCTCAAGCCTGTGGGGCATCATCAGGTTGATGGCGATTACCGTGAGTCCTGGCAGCCTCAAGGGATGAGTGCGGCGGCGGAGAAGAAGGCCCAGGAGATCGCGGGAAAGATAACTGACGCTTTGGGAGGCTACGGAATATTCGGAGTCGAGCTTTTCGTCAAAGGTGAAGACGTGATCTTCAGCGAAGTATCTCCAAGACCGCATGACACCGGAATGGTTACGATGATCTCGCAGGACATGTCTGAATTCGCACTCCATGCCCGCGCGGTTCTGGGTCTTCCTGTTCCGGAAGTACGTTTCTACGGACCGTCCGCTTCGAAGGCAATTGTCGTCGAGGGCGACACAACTGAATATGAGTTTCAGAATGTTGACAAGGTTCTTGAAGAGCCCGGAGTGCAAGTCAGATTCTTCGGGAAACCGGAGATCAGAGGGCACCGCCGCGTCGGAGTCATCCTCGCCACGGACGAGACTGTCGAGAAGGCTCTTCAGAAAGCCGAGAGAGCATATTCAAAACTTAAGGTGAAAGTCTATTAGGAATATCTTGTCTTGGGCATCATGCAAGTTTTGCCATGACATCTTCCCATACCTTGAGTCTGCCTGTCTCGTTGAGGATTTCGTGCCGCATTTCAGGATAGAGATGAAGGTCTGTGTTCTTGTAGCCCAGTCGCTCCATCAGGTCGGCGGCCTTGCCGATCGCTTTGTCGGAGATCCGGCATGGATCCTCTGCCCCGGAGATGAAATGTACCGGAAGACTTGGGTTCGACATCTTCCAGCCTTTCGGACTGTAGCAGTCCTTCATCAGATCCAAGAGGTTCTTGAAGCCATTGACAGTGAATGTGAACATGCAGTAAGGGTCATTGTGGTAGGCCTCAAGCGTGTCCTTGTCAGAGCATACCCATGCGGATGGATAGCCCTCGTCTTCGAAAGGCTTGTTGAAGGAACCGAACGACAGATTCTGGAGTAGAGGCGAGCGGTAATGTCCTCCTTTGAACAGTCCTATCAGGCTGGCCAGCAGACGTCCCGCACCGCCGGCAGGATTGTAGCTCGGGCAGCCGCACACGAATAGCGTGTCGATGCTGTCATCGTAACGCTTTGTGAACGAGCGCACGGCCATGGAACCCATGCTGTGTCCGAAAAGAGTGTACGGCAGAATGGGATAAGAGGCCTTGATCTCATTCTGAACCAGACGGATGTCCTCCACAAGAGCCCTCCATCCGCCTTTGTACATATACCCCAAATCCTCTTCGCTCCGGACGGTCTCGCCGTGTCCCCGATGGTCGTGGACAGCGCAGATGTACCCGTGCGAGGAAAGGTATTCCATGAAAGGAACATATCTCTCCTTGTGCTCGCACATCCCGTGCACGATCTGCACAATGCCTTTTGGCTCGCCGGCAGGCTCGCTGATGAGCATCGCCAATTGCAACCCGTCCGAGGACGCCTCGATTTTCCGCTTTAGCATATTCATTGATTTTTAGATTGCTCTGTCTTCCATGGCTTTCGCCAAAAAAAGATTACTGCATATCGTATGCCTTGACATCGACAGATTGTGTTTGGCGGAACTTCCCGAATCTCCAGTACACGCGGAACGTGTAGCTTCTGCCGAGTCTTTCAATGTAGTTATGTGACTTAGTATGACTTGATGATTGGTTTCAGTTTGGGCCATAAATCAATTTAAAATTTTTCTTTTGGTCGAATTTATTTGCGAATTTAGGGAATAAGCCTACATTTGTTCCGAAAATTACAATAAAATTCGACTAAATGAAAAGAATGATTGTACTTGCAGCGGCCATTTGCGCCGCCGCTTTCACCGCCAAGGCTGGCGGCTATGTCACGAACACTAATCAGAATGTGGCGTTCTTGAGGAACCCGGCGCAGAACGCCGTGATAGGAGTTCAGGGAGCATATTTCAATCCGGCAGGAATCGGATTCATGGACAATGGATGGCATTTGGCGTTCGATGTCCAGACGGCACTGCAGAGGCGTTACACGACATCTACTTACGAGCCGCTCAAATACGGTGTGGACAACGAGGGCAGAGGGTACAAGAAATACACCGGCAAGTCCTTCGTGCCGGCTCTTCCGCATTTGAGCCTAGCTTTCAAGCACGACAATCTGTTCGCGTCATTCCATTTCGGAGTGGTCTCCGGAGGCGGCAAGGCGAAGTATGATCAGGGGCTCGGATCGTTCGAGGCTCCGGTCGCGATGATTCCGGCGCTGATCAATAATTTGGCTGGCTCCCAGATGGTTACCGGCTACGATGTCGATGTCAACCTGACCGGAGAACAGTACAACTTCGCGGGCCAGCTGAACATCGGCTACAAGATCAATCCGCAATGGAGCGTCTCCGCCGGCGTGCGTCTTAACTACATTTCCAACTACTATCTCGGAAGCCTGAGGAACATCCAGTTACAGTTCGGAGGCCAGATGCTTCCCGCAGCGAATGTGCTGGGCGCGGCTGTGTCAGCGATCTCCGGAGGACTGATCCCGACTGAAACCGCTGTCGGAATGGTCGGCGGACTTGTAAGCGACAAGGAACTTGACGCACATCAGAAAGACATCGCCTGGACTCCGGTCCTTTCGGTGGACTACAAGACCGGCAAGTTCAATTTCTCGGCCCGCTACGAGTTCAACACGAAAGTACGCCTGAAGAATGACACAAAGGCGAACACCACAGGAATATCCCAGTTCGATGACGGCAAGGAGATCGCCGCCGACATCCCCGCCAACATCAACATCGGTGCGGAATATTCAGTCAAACCGAATTTCAGGGTCGCTCTCGGCGCCAACTACTATTTCGACAAGCAATCGAAGCAGTACAACAACGAGACCGGCCTTAACGATAAGCAGAACTATCTGAAACACAATTCATTTGAAATTCTCGGCGGACTTGAGTACGACCTCAGCGATGTCGTGACCCTCAGCATCGGCGCCAACAGCAGCACATTCGGCTTCGGCAACGACGCGAAGTACATCTCCGACCTCAGCTACACCACCAGTTCAATCTCGGGCGGCCTCGGCGCAAGGTTCCACGTCAGCCCGAAAGTCGCCATTGATTTGGGAATATACAAGACGTTCTTCATGCACTTCACCAAAGAACAGGCCGACTACGGCGGAAACGGAGCCCTGATCGCCGCGAAACTCTCCCCGGTCCTCGGCCAGTTGGCCCCGACGGTTCCCGGCCTTGCCGAGAAACTCGATGTCAAGAACCTCCAGATCCCCGGTCAGGATGACTTCTACCGTACAAGTATCGTCGGCGGCATAGGCGTGACCTTCAAGTTCTAGTGAAGCAACATCGAAGCCTCCTGATTTGAAATCTTTGAATATGTCTGCCGTCATAGGCGGGCATATTCAAAGTCCGTGGTGGATAATTTATTAATACACAACTAATTAAAAGGGCATCCTCACTACCGAAGGGCACACCTTACTAAAACACTTATTATAAAGATGTTAGCCTCCACACATCTGAATCTGAGGGATTATTCGTAAATTGCGGATAATATGGAAAAGGTCAGAATCTGGTGCGGAGGTGAGGATGCGCTTCCGACGGTTTACATGCATTCGGTGGCCGGGGACGGTCACTGTGTCTGGGAAGCGTGCCGGCGAATTGGTTGTCCGGACTTTAATCTGGTGTCCATCTACGATTTTGATTTCGATGGAGACCTGACACCATGGCCGGCCCAAGGGGTTCGTAAAAGACAGCCTCCATTCAAGGGAAACGCAAAGAGTCATCTGGCCGAGATGCTGGACAGAATCATGCCGGAAGCGGAGGACCTGTTGCCAGCCAAGCCGCTCTACAACGCACTGGCGGGATATTCATTGGCAGGACTCTTCGCCCTCTGGAGCGTCTGGCAGACTGACCGTTTCACACGGCTCGCCTGTGGCTCCGCATCTTTCTGGTACCCAGGGTTCCTTGAATATGCCGTCTCGCACCCGATGGTCAGACAGCCGGACTTCGTCTCCCTGTCGCTTGGAGACAACGAAAGCGACACCCGGCATCCTGTCATGAGCCAGGTCGGGGAATGTACGGACAAGGTTCTGGAACTTCTTACCGAGCGGAACATTCCGTATTGCTTCGAGATAAATCCCGGCAACCATTTCACCGAACCGGACCTGCGCCTCGCCAAGGCCATCTCACGGATGCTGGCCGGGCAAAATTCCATAAAAGACTGACAATCAGCAGGTGAACATTCACCTATTGATTTCTATGCAGTTATATATTCACTCCCTCCCGTTTCGACCGGCAATAAACTGTAATCAGCAATAGAACAGCAAATCGCGCATCACGCCAAGAGAGACGCGCAGGGGCAATACTAGGAGATAAAGAAGTAGCGGCGAGCTTGCCTCTCCTGTTATCAAAGTACCAAGAGAGGCGCGCAGGGCAATGCAAGGGACCGGTGGGGAAGAAACCAGAGACTGCGGTGGAATATTCATGAAGAATATTGCGGGAAGGCGATGCAAGGAACGGTTATTGCTGGATTTGGTGATTGGTTTATCCACGCGGCGGGCAATAGCCGCTTGAATGAATATATTCACTGAAGGCAATTGCCTGCCTGATTACAAAAGAGATCATGAACAAGACAGCAAGAAAAGTTGTGCTTTCAGTGATGGCGGCGGCCATGCTGATGTCGTGCGGCACAGCGAAGAAGAGCGGACAGAGCAACATCGGAGAAACCAGCAGAGAAGAAGACATAGAGAATATAGACAGTGACTTTTTGATTCTTACGGACGGGCAGAGAGATCTTTTGACGAAGAACAACACTTTCGCGCTCAACCTGTTCAACAAGGTTTCCGGAATGGATTCCGGAGTGATCTCACCGCTGAGCGTCACCGGCCTCATGACGATGCTTGCAAATGGTGCGGACGGAGAGACCAAACAGGAGATTCTGAACGCTCTCGGATTCAGCGGAGCCTCGATGGACGAGATCAACGCGCTCTACAGCTACATCATCAAAAAGGCCGGAAAGTTGGATCCAGCCACAACGGTCAGCATCGCGGACTACATCGCCGTCAACAAGAACTACAAACTGAACGAAGAGTACACCCGGACAATCAACGACTGGTTCAAGGCCGAGATCCAGAACCTTGATTTCACTTCGAAAAAGACAACCGGCATCATCAACGGCTGGTGCTCAGACCACACGGACGGGATGATTCCTAAGATCATCGACAACGTCGAGCCGAGCGCCGTGGCCTACCTGATGAACGCCATCTACTTCAACGGCTCATGGGCTGAGAAGTTCGACGCGAAGGACACCAAGCTTGAGCGGTTCAAGGGCTACACCCGTGACATCAAGAAAGTCCGGATGATGCACAGGAATGATGAATGTCTCTACACCGCCAACAAGACTTACTCCGCCGTCAGGATTCCTTACGGCGACGGCACATTCTCGATGACGGTACTTCTGCCTAACGAGGACAAGTCGATTCAGGAAATGATGAAGGTACTCAGCGCCAAGGAGATTTCGAAGATCCGTCAGAACATGGAGAACTGCAAGGTGGACCTCAAGCTGCCTAAGTTCACGACCGAGGTCGAGCAGCCGCTCAACGACATCATCTCCAGTCTCGGAGCGTCCACGATGTTCAAGCCGTCAGCTGATTTCAGTAAGATGGCGGACGGGAATATGTTTGTCTCCAAGATGTTGCAGAAGGCCAGGATCGAGGTGAGCGAGGAAGGCACCAAGGCCGCCGCCGTCACCGCCGCGATCATGACCATGTCCGCCCTCGCCCCTGAACCTCGTACAGTTGAGTTCCACGCCGACAGGCCGTTCGTGTACTTTATCAGCGAGTCCCGCACCGGCGCGATCTACTTCATGGGGCAGTTCACCGGCAGCGAGATCTAAGCCAATTCCAGGTTCATGTTCATTCTCTAAAGTGTCAACCATTCTTAGGGAAGTTAAATAATTACACGCCAAATTTCCAATCAAAATAAAGCCAAATTTCCAAATATAAATCCGCCATTTTTCCAAAAAAATATTCAAAATGAATTGAATTACAAAGAAATGCACTATCTTTGCACCAAAATGATTATGCAATAACTTATCATTCTATAGGGGTTACTACATCATAAAATCCGCCACACGGTTCTGTGGCTCACCAGATACCGTCAGACACAGCATAATCTTCTTTGGAGGAAACAGTCGAACCTGATGTTTTGACTCTCGCCACTCAGTGCGCAAGTCGAGAATGATCAAATATATTTGTACTGCCAGGATGGTCGGCAGGATGAGCATTTGCTCCGATAAACCGTCTGCCTGATCTAATATCTTCGCCGGAGGTGAGTGGCAAGAGTGGAGTTTTCGTCAGTGCTGAATCTAATGCAACTTCGGCTGCAATTGTTGGTGGCCAGAGGAGTGTACTGTTTGGCAAAGGATTGATAACGACATGGTGACACATCATCAGTTATCTCTCAGTAAGATGCGGAATGCAGACCTCCCATCTTGGCTCATCTATAGGAACGTCCGCCGAAATAGCATTCTGCCGGAGACGATCGCCTACCTAAAAAGCGACAATCCGAAAGATCCTGACTACGAGTCTTTAATGAATATGGAAGCGCAGCTTCAGTCCTTCAGGACTCTTGACGGAAAGCCGTACAGGCTCGTTCCGCTCCCGAAGCCGGAGCAGATGTTCCTGGACGATTATCCGCTCCCTGCATCCTACGCCAATTTTCTGATCATCAACGGAGCGGTCCTCGTGCCGGGCTCCGGTTCAGAGCTCGATGAGGTCGCACGCACCAGACTTCAGGAAGTGTTCCCGGACAGAGAAGTAATCGTCATCGATTGCCGTCCTCTCCTCTCCGGCCACGGCGGCCTCCACTGCGTCACGATGCAGTTCCCGGAAGGTTGGTTGGAATAACGGTCACTTCTCGCTCACCTTAACCTTTGAGATAAGATCAAGAAGCTGGGCTCTGTAGCCATAAGGATCGAAAGAGAGTCCTGACTTCACAAGTTCCGAAGCCATCTCAAGGGTAGCGTCACCTTTATATTCAGAACCAAGAAGCACCAGTCCGTAAGCGGCGACTCCCGAAGCGAATGACAGGTCCGAGGACATCTGTCCCTCGTCCACCTTTATGTCAACCGAAAGCGCCTGACTCTCAGTGTCCAGAAGAGATTTCTTGTAACGGCAGTCGAACTTGCAGCAGTTTTCGCCATCCTTATAGTTTTCTGTAGGTACAATCTCATAGAGAGCTGTGATAGTCTGTCCGGCACCGATCTCCCCGGCATCCTTAGAGTCATCCTCGAAATCCTTGTTGTCCATCACGCGCCTCTCATAACCGATAAGACGGTAACTTTCAATCATATCCGGATCGAATGTGACCTGAACCTTGGTGTCGTTGGCGACGGAAACGAACTTTGATCTTTCCTGAACAAAGACCTTGGCCATCTCCTCCTCGGAATCAATGTACTGGTAGGTGCCATTGCCCTTGACGGAAATCTTCTTCATCATCGCATCGTTAAGGTTGCCGGAACCGAAGCCACAGGCTGTCAGGTATATTCCCTTACGAGCATAGCCTTCAACCAGTTCGGTAAGAGCGTCAGAATCTGTCACTCCAACATTGAAATCACCGTCCGTGCCAAGGATGACACGGTTGTTGCCATCAGGAATATAATTGGACAACGCTTCCTCATAAGCCATCTCGATCGCTTTTCCGCCGGCCGTAGAACCCGAAGCGCTCAATTTTCCAATGGCCGCCTTGATCTTCGCGGCATCCTTGACAGGAGTCGACTCAAGCAATTTGCGGACAGCTCCGGAATATGTCACAATGGAAATCCGATCTTCCGGCTGAAGGTAGTCCAAAAGTGTGACCAAAGAGGATTTGAGGAGCTCAAGTTTGTCCTTTGAGCTCATCGATCCGGACACATCGACCAAGAATACATAGTTCGAAGCCGGAAGTTCATTGTCATTCAAAGATTTACCTTTCAGTCCGAGCCTGAGGAGCCTATGCTCCTTATTCCAAGGACAAAGCCCTGTCTCGGCATTGATCGCCACCAGGTCAGATCCGGTCGGTTCCGGATAATCAAACGTGAAATAATTCAGGAACTCCTCTATCCTGACGGACGCTGGTTCGACAGCCCAGCCGTTTTTGACATATTTCCTCATTATGGTGTACGATGCCCCGTCAGCGTCGATGGAGAACGTGGAGACATTCTGATCCTTTGTCTTGACAAACGGATTCTCGGCGATCTTGTCGAAACGGTCACCACCGGTCATCGCTTCAGCAGTTCCGTTCATCCCGGGGGCATAACCCAAGAAGTCACTGTCATTGGAAATGGCGCAGGAATACACCGCCAAGGATAAAGCGGCAATGGTTACAAGTCTGATCATAGTTTTCATAACATCATATTTTTAAAGTCACAACTTACTAAATGTAAAACTTGTAAAACCTTGCATATATTATGATGAAAAAACTTATATGCCGCCTCCTAAGTGACCGCAGAACAGGAAGTGACATAATGATCAGAATGAATATGACAGCGTCAGCCCGAAAGTGTGGTAAAGGGCTCTTTTCTTAGGATAGAAATCGTAGAAATCAGTTCCGTTATAGCTCAAGTTTCTGACGCTGGAGTACATATCAATGTCGTTCAGCGAATAACTCAGGCCGATTCCCCAATCACTGAATGAGAACAGGATCGTGCCGCGGCACTGCCAAAAGACGCTGCGCCCGCCCCAGCCACGGACATATTCAGTATTCGTGTCACCGGCTTCGTTGGACAGAAGCACCTCTCTCCTAGAGAAAGGTATCGCGAAGACAGCCCCCGTTTCCACAAGGCAAGCGATCCGGCAACGCCCGGACTCCAGCAGATCCGGAGTCTTGAATATTCCCGAAAACAGAAATTTCGGAGCCAGTGCGTCTATATTCCATTCATCCTCCTCGCCAGATGTCATCTGCCACTGATCATAGTCAGAATCAGCGATATAGCCGCTCGGCATATTCTTCCCCATAAAGCCCACTCCGCACGACACGCCTCCGCCAAGGGCCACGTACCGGTTCAGAAAATGATGCCAGGTCACCTCCATCAGGCCGTATTCGTTGGTGGAATAGCCAAAGTTGAACCGGAGCAGTTCCTTTTCAGTGGCCGCTCTCTCCCTTTGGGCAACTTTCACATCCACTTCCCGCGCCGGCGACGAAATTGTCACAAGCAACAAGAATAAAGACAGGATGTGACTTTGATGATATCCGAACATATTCCTATAATTTAATCGACTCGTGTCCGCAGGCCGTTATTTGCCGAGAAGATCACTGACGTAAAACATTCTCTCGCCTTGGTTTTTCAGCGAATATAAGACATTTTCCGGAACCATCATCCGAAAAAAGATGTAACTTTGCCTTCAAACCACTGTAGAGAATACAAGAATACCAATGATAGACAATATGAGAAAGCACCTTCAATTTTTACTGGCAGCATGCCTGCTGGCATCAGGGGCATATTCCGTTCATGCGCAGAACAGGGCCGACCGTCAGAATCTTGAGAACGAGGACTCATTCTCGATGATTATCCTCGGGGACCCGCAGGGCTACACCAAGTACGACATCAACCAACCGATCTTCGAGCTCTGCACAGCTTGGATCGCGGAAAATGTGGAGCATCTGAACATCAAGGCTGTGCTCTGTACGGGAGACATGGTCGAGCAAAACGAGAACATCACGATGAACCGCAAGATGCTGAACCAGACAAGCCGGGAGATGTGGGAATCCGCTTCACGTTCGATGGCGAGGCTTGACGGCAAAGTCCCGTACATCATCTCCGGTGGAAACCACGATTATGGCTATCAGAAGTCCGAAAACGGACGGACCAAACTTCCTGAATATTTCCCTTTCGAGCGCAACTCGTGCTGGCGTGACTGCCTCGTCGCTGATTTTCCGAACCGCAACGGGGACATCTCCATGGAGAACGCGGCGTTTGAGTTCCACGACAAGAACTGGGGAGACATCCTGGTCATCACAACCGAGTTCGCCCCACGGCCGGATGTTCTTGACTGGGCAAGGGATCTCGCGGGAAGTGAAAAGTTTCGTGGACATAAGGTCATCGCCATGACCCACAGCTATCTCAAGCAACGTTCAGCGGAATATACTAAAAACACAAGTTATAAGATTACCCCTCAGACCTCAGGGAAGGATTTCTGGGACAAATTCGTGTCCGTCAGCCCTAACGTGGTGTTGGTCGTTTGCGGACACACCGGCAAACCGGGCGATTTTGAGGACGCTGTGGCTTACCGTGTGGACAAGAATACGGCCGGCAAGAACGTACATCAGATGATGTTCAACGTACAGATTTCCGGCGGTGGTTGGGAAGGCAACGGCGGAGACGGCTGGCTAAGAATCCTGGAATTCATGCCAGACGGCAAGACAGTGAAGGTGAAGACATATTCCCCACTCTTCGGAATCTCTCCTTCCACAAAACATCTCGCACACCGTACCGGAGCCTGCGACCAGTTCGATATGCTGATCGATTTCTGACGCATCTCCTTGAGACAGGCAGGCTGAACCTGAGAAAACTCGTTATGTGGCGCGACGGGCTGACTATCTGACTGACTTGCCGAGAAGATAGGCAGACTTCAGGGAAGGATGGCCTTCAATCTCACCCATACCGGTCACTCCGCCGGCGAATACCGTACCAGCAAGATGCGCATGCTCAAAGCAGGCAATCCAGCCTCCAAGTCCGGTGATAGCCCGTGACGGTGCCTCGACATCGTCCTCTGCGGCCGACGACAGGAAGTAAATGTCTCTGAAATGGTAGTCCATCGTGTAAAGAGGATTCGCACGGTCCAGAAGCGTCTTCATCTGGCCGCTCATCTCATAGTAATATATAGGTGTGGCAAAACAGATGGCATCAGCCTCGTACATCTTCCGCACGATCGCCGGAGCATCGTCATCCTTGATCACACACTCCTGGGTCTTCTGGCAGACCAGACAGCCTTTGCAGAAACGTATGTCCTTTCCTCTTAACGTCACCTTCTCCACCTCATTGCCAGCCTCCTGAGCGCCTCTGACAAACTCATCGGCCAACGCCTCCGAATTACTCCTCGGCCTGAGACTGGTCGAAATCACAAGCACTTTCTTCATAAGAATCAATCTTTACCAAATCAACCGCTAATTTACACATAATCCGGCAATTTTCCCACAGTGAAGCCCAAGTGCTTAACCATCAAAGACTAGCGTGTTCTCCTCCAGTAAGATTACGCCAAGGACAAAGTACTAACCTGCAGTCCAGCAAGCATCTACACGGAACTCTGTGACAATAAGCGAGTGATCGCAAAGGAACTGTCCTTCAATTCATTAAGCATTCTCCTTCGGTTGGATTCAACCAAAGGAGAAAGGCCAAGCGCCTATTTTTTAAGTAGTTGCCGAAAACGGGCTGTAAGCATCTGGTGCGACAACGTCTCAAAAGGGCATCCCATCACGGTCTTTCAGGCACGGTAACTGAGCCTATCGAAGTGACTTTGTCAAGCGATAAGTTATAGTGGCAGTACACGTAATGAATACCTTCCAGTCACTTCATTAAGTTCCTGGTCACTCTGACAAGCTCAGCGACCAAGATCTGTTCAGGCAAAACCGCCATGCCACTTGGCAGTTCAGTTCCCGGTAACTTCTTAAAAATCTGCAACTTGATAGAACAGGTCGTCATCGTACTTCGGGGTTCCGGCCATTTCGACAAACTCATGGACCAAGCTCTGTGACCGGATTGATTCCGAGATATTATTCGTAAATTGCGGGTGATATGGAAAAAATCAGAATCTGGAGCGGAGGCAAGACAGCGCTTCCGACGGTTTATATTCATTCCGTGGCTGGGGACGGGCACCAAGTTTGGGAGGCGTGCAGGCGGATCGGCTGCCCGAACTTCAATCTGGTGTCGGTTCATGATTTCGATTTCGAGGGCGAGCTGACTCCATGGACGGCTCCGGGAGTCCGCAAGGGGCAGCCACCATTCAAAGGAAACGCGGAGCGGTATCTGACGGAACTGCTGGACAGGATTATGCCTGAAACGGAGGCCAAACTGGTTGAAACACAATCTGATTGTTTATTACGATAAACAAACTAGTATTGAATTTGTTTATCGCAGTAAACATATAGTATTTTCAAAAGGTCAATACATGAATGGCGAACCTTTCACGTATAGTGCCGGACATTCATGGACTTTTGTGAATACACTCACACTCTTAGAACCGTAAATGGTTTTTATCGAGTTAAGGTTCCGCCAGACACATCCTTTTCAGATTAGAGACAAAGCACTGTGCAGAGGTTTGTCATGTCATATATAGTTAGTGGGAACGGGCATACCTGCCCGATGGGGCAGCAGCTAATATTGATGTTCCGAACAGTGCTTTCCCAACATGAGTAAGGAACAACGAACTGCGTCTCAAGTGGCGACACAGCCGATAGCTGTTCCACTCAATTGCAAATGTCCTATAATTAACGAAACATCTACAAATGGACAGATAGGGGAATATGTATATGTACGATCCGCCTCAGCGGCCGGAGGTGCGGCGGGCGTCGAGGGCGCGTTGGAACTCGCGGGCGTTGCGGTTGTGTTCGGAGAGGGTGGAGGCGAACTTGTGGGTGCCGTCCATGGCGGCGCTGGCGCAGAAATAGAGGTAGCCGTGGCGGTCCGGATTCAGGACGGCTTCAAGACTGGCTTTGTCCGGCACGCAGATCGGGCCGGGAGGAAGGCCCTCATGAAGGTAGGTGTTGTACGGCGAATCGAACTCCAGATGCTTGAACAGGATCCTGTTCAGAGTGTAGCCGTAGCAGAAAGCCACGGTAGGGTCGGCCTGGAGACGCATTCCAAGATGCAGACGGTTCAGGTAAACGCCGGCGATGGAGGGATATTCAGGAGCATAGTTCGACTCGCTCCTCACTATGGAGGCCACGATCGAGACCTGTTTCGGGGTCAAGCTCTGAACCTCGGCCTTCGCGACATTCTCCGCCGTCCAGAACGCATCGTAAGCGCATTTCTGCTTGTCCAGAATGTCCTTCATGGAGGCTGTCCAATAGACTTGATAGGTGTCAGGCATAATCAGCGAGAACACCTCCGACGGAGTGAAGCCGTAACCGGCAAGCAACAATGAATCATTCAACGCATCCGCAACCTCGGCGGAATCCAGCATCATCTGGTTGGCGATCTTGCGGGCGATCCTGCCCTTAAGCCTCATCGTGCCGGAAAGCACAAGGTTCACGGGCGACTGCCAACCGTTTTTCAGCATACGGATAACATAAATGCTCGGCTTGCTTTTCTCCACGACATAGTGTCCCGGCTTCAAATCGCTGTCCGACAACTCTTCCCGAACGACACGAGCCAGACTGCGATGATTGATGACAATGCTGTCCGGAATCTGTGCAAGCACCTCAGCAACAGTCATTTCGGGACGGACATACAAGTCAGCCTTTCCGGAGAAATTTGGCTTGCGGTTGTCAGCATACCACCGTCCACCGACAGCCCCAATAACCACGACCAGCACCAATGCCGCGACCAAAACCACAAATTTCCAAGTCTTCATCTCTTCTTCATCTTCTTGCCGCGAAGGATGATCGTGTCACCCTCGCGAGGTTCGTAACCGGCTGAGAATCCGTTCATCTTCATCACGCTGGACATCTTGACGGCAAACCGCTGGCAGATGTCACGCAGAGACTCCTCATCCTCGCCCACAATGTACTTGTCAAGTCCCTTCTCTGCCTGGTTCTTCTTCGCCTGCAGATAGACAACCGTGCCAGGCAGAAGTGTCTCCGAGCGAAGCAAATCATTGAATCTCAACAATTCATTAAGGTAGAGATGGTACGACCGCGCGATGCTTGAATATGTCTCCCCTTCCACCGAGGTGATGAACGGAACCCCGTTTCGGGAATATGCCTCCCTGGTCAACGAGAAACTGAACACCTCGCATTTGCTCTTGTCAATTTTCTTGGGTTCTTCCAAAGACAATGGGGAAGCAGGAATGACATCGGAGACTTCCTCGGCCTTCTGACGCTTTTTCCGTGCCTTGCGGTTTCGCTTCTCCTTACGCGCCTTTTCCTTCTTGACCGTTGCCGGTTTCTTGCCGGAAGACACCTTTGGATCACCGGACGAAACCTCTTCAACCTTATTGCCCGAGGCCTCCACCATGCGCTCCACCCCCTCGGTGGTCATGGTGTCATATTCATAAAGTTTATAATCCTCGATGTACTTGATGAGCTTCGCCGGGTAGCCGGGGTCGGTGGCGTAGCCGGCTTTCTTCAAGCCGTAGGCCCATGCCTTGTAATCCGTCGTCGGGTAATCGAAAAGGAACTTGTAGCGGTCCCTGTAGCGCAGGAAGTCTGAATGATCCTGAAAAGACTCGTCAGCCGAGTCATAGACCCGGAAGCACTCCCCTCTCGCGTCATCGTCATAGCGCATCGACTTGCCCTTCCAATCCTTGTGGCATTTGATACCGAAGTGGTTGTTGCCTTCCGTGGCCAAGGACGACAGGCCGTAACGCGACTCAAGGATGCCCTGAGCCAACGTGATGCTTGCCGGAACCCCGCTGCGGTACATCTCCCGGACCGCAGTAGGCGCCCATTTCTGAATATACCGTTCCTGCGGCGTGCCCTGTGCAAGAGCGGCCACCTGGCACAGAACAATACTTATGAATATAATAACCTTTCTCATCTGAATATTTACAATCTTTAAGGATCCTTGTCAAATACGCGGCGGTGTAAGTTTTGCCGCTTACTGACTACAGAATGTAAATATAATGAATTTTCGCCAACGAAAGGTCTCTATAAGCCCAATCTGACAACATCTCAGCCAAATTTAACCAAAGGGACATCGAAGACATCCCCGTCATTGGCCGCACACGTCTCCGGAAATATGCTCCTGCATTCCGCTTCGTACTGAGAAACGTTCTTGCACCGTGAGGAATAATGCCCGATAACGAGTTTTTTTACACCGGCGTCCAACGCGCATTGCGCGGCCTGAAGAGTTGTGGAATGATGACGTTGGGCAGCCTGGTCCGCCAACTCAGCCGTGTATGTCGTCTCGTGATAGAGCAGATCCACTCCTTTCACCCAGGAAGACAGTTCCGGGAACGGAGCCGTGTCACTGCAATAGGCGAAAGAGCGGGGAACGTACGGCCTGTAGCCAAGTTCCTCGAACGGCAGCACCTCGGTGGTGCCGTCAGGATATTCACGAACCACATCCTCGCCACGCTTGACCGCACCGATTTCGGTGAGTGAGAGGGCATATTCATCAATCTTCCACTTCTTGACATTCATCCGCGGCTCCTTTTCCCGGAAAAGCCAGCCGAAGGTTTCGATCTTATGGTTGAGCGGGAAGGCATAGACTTCCAGAGACTTGGTGTGGAAGATCATTTCGGGAGCCTTCATATTCATAGGAATATGCCGGATCTCGAACGGGATTCCTTCGCCGTAGTAGGAAAGGAAGAATTTCAGGATCGGACCGAAATTCACCGGAGCATAGATGTTCAGCGGAGTCATGCGGGAAAGCATTCCCATTGTGGACAGCAGACCGAAAATTCCGAAGACATGGTCGCCGTGGATGTGCGAGATGAAGATCGAGTCTATCTTCATCGGAGAGATACGGCACTCCTGAAGGCGCGTCTGCACACCCTCGCCGCAGTCAATTAAAAATGAGCGCCCATGTACGGAAAGTACCTGAGCGCTCTGATTTCTTCCGGGGCCGGGCTTGGCCGAAGCCGTGCCCAACACCGTCAAAGTAAAATCCATGGATTATTCACCTTTCTCGAACTTGTCCTTGAGGGCAGCGAGTTCGCTGATGTCACCGAGGGTGGTCTTCTCCAGGTTGGAGTTGATCTTCTTGACCGCCTTCTTTGTGTTGTCAGCCTCTACGGCCACCTTCTCGGCCTTAGCCTCAGAGTATGTTCTTACGTGTGAGAGAAGAATCCTGCGGGTGCTTCTTCTGAGTTCGATGACCTTGAACGGAAGTGTCTCGCCCACTACAGCCTGCTTGCCGTCCTCTTTGATGAGGTCGCGGCTGAACGCGAAGCCCTCGTCGTCACCCTCAAGCTTGATGTTCGCGCCCTTGTCAGTGAGGGAAGCGATTGTTCCTTCAACTACGGAGCCTACAGGGTATTTCTCCTCGATGGCGTCCCAAGGATTAGGGGTGAGCTGCTTGTGGCCAAGGCTGAGCTTGTGGTTGGCCTCGTCGAAGTCAAGGATCTGAACGTCGATGACATCACCAGGAGCCACGAGCTCTGAAGGATGCTTGATCTTGTTCCAAGAGAGGTCGCTGATGTGGATGAGTCCCTCAACGCCATCCTCAGGCTCTGCGAACACACCGAAGTTGGTGATGTTGCGAACGACAGCCTTGTGAACGGAGCCTACAGGGTACTTGTCGCGGATGCTCTCCCAAGGGTTAGGGGTGAGCTGCTTCAGACCGAGGGACATCTTCCTGTTCTCACGGTCGATGGAGAGAACCTTGGCCTCTACCTCGTCACCAACCTTGAGGAACTCCTGCGCGCTGTGGAGTCTTGGAGACCAAGACATCTCAGACACGTGGATAAGACCCTCGACACCCGGCTCGATCTCTACGAAAGCGCCGTAGTCAGCGATGAGGACAACCTTACCCTTGACAACGTCGCCTTCCTTGATGTTGGCGTCGAGGTTGTCCCAAGGATGAGGGGTAAGCTGCTTGTAGCCAAGGGCGATTCTCTTCTGCTGAGGATCGAACTCCTTGACGACAACCTTGATCTTCTGGTCAAGGGAAACGACCTCCTCAGGGTTGTCGATCCTGCCCCAAGACAGGTCTGTGATGTGGATGAGACCGTCAACACCGCCGAGGTCAACGAAGACTCCGTAGTTGGTGATGTTCTTGACGGTACCCTCGAGGATCTGTCCCTTCTCGAGCTTGCTGATGAGCTCAGCCCTACGCTGCTCCTGCTCGGCTTCGAGAAGAGCCTTGTGGGAAACGACAACATTGCGGAACTCCTGGTTGATCTTGACGATCTTGAAGTCCATTGTCTGGTTGACGTAAGCGTCGTAGTCGCGGATAGGCTTGATGTCGATCTGTGAGCCAGGGAGGAAAGCCTCGATTCCGAAGACATCGACGATCATACCGCCCTTTGTGCGGGTCTTCACGAAGCCCTTGACAATCTCGTCGTTGTTGAACGCCTCGTTGACCCTGTCCCAAGACTTGAGGGCGCGCGCCTTCTTATGGGAAAGGATGAGCTGGCCTTTCTTGTCCTCTGCAGACTCAACGTAAACCTCAACCTTGTCACCAACCTTTAGGTCTGGATTGTAACGGAACTCTGGAGCCTGGATGACACCTTCGCTCTTGTAACCTATGTTGACGATAACCTCTCTCTTGGAGATGGCGGTAACGGTTCCTTCAACGACCTCGTTCTCAACGATCTTTGAGAGAGTCTGGTCGTAAGCGTCCTCAATGGACTTCTTGTCCTCGCCGCCGTAAATCTCGGCGCCGCCTTCAAACGCGTCCCAGTCGAACTTGTCCGGAGCCACGGATGCGTTGAGAGATGTTTTCTTTGCCGGAGCCTCGGCCTTAGGCGCTTCCTGTACAGGAGCCTCTACCTTAGCTTCCTCAGCTACTTTCTGTGTTTCTTCTGCCATAATGGTAATTAAAGATAACTAGTTGTTTAACAATATTTTTGCACCCTACCGGACACGCCGAGACGGCACGGCCGGTCAAAAGGCGTGCAAAGATAGGCAAAATCATCTGATTTACAATAAGAAAACCGGATTATTTTACAGAAGTTTGTTCCTTCTGAAGAGAAACAGCACCAGAGCGACCGTCAGCACCATCACGCCAAGCAGCAGCACCCACGTCCAGTTCCTGTCCATCAACGGCATAGGGACGTTCATCCCGTAGAAACTGGCCACAAGGGTCGGCGGCATCAGGAGCACTGAGACAAGGGTGAATATCTTCATGATCTTGTTCTGGTCCAGATTGATAAGACCGACAACCGTGTCCTGAAGGTACTCCAGCCTCTCGAAACCGAAATTCGTGTGGTTGATCAGGGAATTGATGTCCTGAAGCAGGACGGAGAAACGCCTGTGCAGATCTTTCGGGTACTTGTCGCTGCGAAGCATATTGGAGATCAGCCGCTGCTTATCGACGATGTTCTCGCGCACAAGCATCGTGTTCTCCTGCAACTGATTGATGTCCAAGAGAAAGTCCTCGTCGATATCTTCCTGCTGGTTGATTCTCTTGCTGTACTGGGAAATCTCCTTGCTCATCAGCTCGATCATGTCCGCGTCCAGATCGACACGCTGGTCCATGATGCTGGCGAACACTGTGTAGCCGCTGGGATAGGATTGTGGCCTTGCGACAATCCTGCGCTGGAGTTCCGTGAAACTTCGCAGAGGGACATCCCTCAACGTCGTGAGACAATTCCCCACAAAGGTGAATGACACAGCTTCCATCGAATAATCCTCCGGTCCCGGCATCAGGAAGTTGGTGTTGGCGAAGATCGCGTTCTCCGTCTCGGAGAAACGTGATGAGCTCTCGATCTCCTCAGCCTGGGCACGGCTCTGGATCTCTTCTCCAAGAAACTCATCCACAGTGTGTTTCTCCTCTCCCGACGGGGAAAGGATGTCAATCCAGAGGACATCGTCCCGTTTCATCTTGGAAAGCTCCGTTTCAGATTGGGAAACCAACAGTTTGCCGTTCTGTCTGTAGAAAATCGCGATCATACCATTCCTGTATTATTCCCGGCCCAAGCGTGGGAAAGGTTCCACTTCAATGCGCTGACGTTACGGAGAAGTCAGTCTGCAAAAATAAGAATATTTTCGCAAAAAGGGGAAATATTCCTAAAGAAATCCCAGCATTATATTCAGACCGATCAGGATGAGGACGCAGCCGCCGACGATTTCCGCCGGACGGCCGAACCTCTGGCCGATTTTCTGACCACCGAACATTCCGCCGATCACGGAGAGCATGGTCACAATGAAGACGGCGGCGAGGTTCATCATCATCTTGCCGGTAGGGACTAAACCCATGGAAAGGCTGATGCCGACAGTGAAAGCGTCAATGCTGGTGGCCACGGCCCCGATGATGACATTCTTGAGGCCGTTCAGGTCGCGAGACTCGTCCTCGTTCTTCACGGCTCCCAGAATCATCGACCCGCCGACATAAAGCAGCAGCAGGAATCCTATGAGACTGGCGACTTTATGAATATGTCCGACGAATATGTCGCCGAACAGCCAGCCCATGGCCATGAGGGCGGTCTGCACGACACCGAAGGCAAGGGCTATCGGGAGGATTTTCCTCCATGAGATGTCTTTGAGGGTGACGCTTGAGCACGTAGAGACAGCGAAGCAGTCGGCGCAGAGCGACGCGGCCAGAAGCAGGGATTCAACTATCGATAATAACATTGCCAGGTAAGCTTTTATACAAGCATCCGCAAATTCTTATGGCTTGAAAGTCTGGCGGTTGACTATCGAGCGTCCCAGAGTGAGCTCATCGGCATATTCAAGGTCATCCCCGAAACCCAGACCTCGGGCAAGGGATGAGACTCTGACTTGATATTCAGAAATCTGACGGTAGATGTAGAATGAGGTGGTCTCGCCCTCCACGTCGCCGCTCAAGGCCAGGATTATCTCGACCTCCTCTGGCTTCACGTCTCCAGACACGAGCATATCCCTTACCCTTTCAACCAGTCGGGCGACCGTGATGTCGGACGGTCCGACGCCGGCGATCGGAGAGATTATCCCGCCGAGCACGTGATAGACACCGTGGTACTGCCCCGTGTTCTCGATGCTCATCACGTCGCGGACGTTCTCCACAACGCAGATCGTCCTATGGTCACGGGACTTGTCCGAGCAGATCTTGCAGACATCATCATCGGAGATCATCCAGCACTCGCGGCAATATTTCGCATCCTCCCTCATCTTGACAATGGAGTCGGCGAAATGCCGCACGTTCCCGGAAGGCTGCCGCAGGAGATGCAAGGCAAGGCGCAAGGCGCTGCGCTTGCCCACTCCCGGAAGGGAGCCTATGGCCTGCACAGCGTCCTCAAGAAGCTTTGACGGGAATTTTTCGGGGGCTGTCATCTACTTCGCTTCCCCTTTCTGCCAAGCGTTCACGGCAGCGCGGACCTGGCCGTACTCCAGCAGGAGTTTGCGGGCAAGGTCGTAGTCCTCGATGCCGGTCTCGCCCATGATCATCCTGGTTCCGCGATCGACGAGCTTACGGTTCGTCAGCTGCATGTCCACCATCTTGCTGCCCTTGACATGGCCGAGACGGATCATGGACACAGTCGAAATCATGTTCAGGACCAGTTTCTGGGCCGTGCCGGCCTTCATTCTGGTGCTGCCGGTCACGAACTCAGGCCCTACAACGACCACTACAGGCACCTCGGCGGCCGCGGCCACCGGAGAATTCTCGTTGCAGGTGATGCAGCCTGTCAGAAGGCCGTTCTCGCGGGCTGTCTTCAATGCCCCGATCACATAAGGGGTTGTGCCAGAGGCCGCGATTCCGATCACGACATCATTCTTTGTCGGTGAATATGCCTGGAGGTCTCTCCAGCCTCCCTCGACGTCGTCCTCAGCTCCTTCCACAGCGTCGCGGATGGCGCTGTCACCACCGGCCATGAAGCCGATGAACACGTCGTGGACTCCGTAGGTCGGAGGGATCTCGGAAGCGTCCACGATGCCCAGACGGCCACTCGTCCCGGCTCCGAGGTAGAACACACGACCGCCGAGAGGAACCCTCTCCACGATGCCGTCCACAAGTTTCCGAATCTGCGGTATGGCTCCGGCCACGGCGACCGGAACCGTCCTGTCCTCAGTGTTGATCGCGTTCAGCAACTCTTCTGTGGACATCTTCTCAAGGTGGTCATACCTTGAGGACTGTTCTGTTGTTCTTGAATCTTCCATAACATCTTATGCCGGAACATCTCCGGCGAAGCCATTATTAGAAGCTGTTTTGAATTGTTTGTTTGAAGGTTTGAGAGTGAAAAACTTCAGTTTCGACCGCTTCTTCCAAGGAAGATAGCGGTGCTATCTGACTGAAGAAGCGGGAAGAAAATGAAGATTTTTCACCTTAAAGAACATTTCAAACAATTCAAAACAGCTTCTTATTTCTTTCCTAAATGATATTCGACGAGACCTTCGATCGGGGCCGGGATGATTGTGGAGAAACGGATTCCGTAAGGTTCGGCGACCTTCCTGATGATGTTCCTGTTGGCATAGCCGAAACCGCCCACTACACCCACCGGGTACCTGTCGATGTCGTACTGCATCAGAGCCCTCTCGATGAAGTCCCTGAAATTCTGCTCCACAAGGCCGCGGACATATTCACAGGTGTCGTACCTTTGAAGAATCCACGGAGCGAATGAGCCGAGGTACTTTGAAGGGGCCTCGCCACGGTAGACGTTCTGCACGACGGTCATGTAGTCAACCTTGAAATCCCTGGCGAACTCACCCGCGACCGGCTCCGGCACAAGTCCCTTGAGGAAATCGGCCATGAAAAGCCTGCCGAGCCTCGCGCCGCCGCCCTCGTCTCCGAGGATGAATCCGGCAGAGCGGACGTTCTTCACCACATTCGTCCCGTCGAAAAGACAGCTGTTGGAGCCTGTGCCCATGATGGCCGCGACTCCGGGCTTGTGGCCGCACACGGCACGCGCCGCGTCCAGAAGATCCGAGGCATATTCCATCTCAGCCTCCGGGAACAACGACCTGAGCACGTGATCCAGCCCCTTCGCCTGCGGAGGCATCTTCTCACCTTCCGGCACAATCAGGCCGGCGGCGTAGAAATGGACCTCGGACACCTTTGAGTCCAGTCCCTTGGCCTTGAACTCGGCCATCGCTTCGGCCACTATCCCCTCGATGACATCCTGCGGCATCGTGGCCAGATTCATGCCCGCGGTCTTGACATTAATAGGTTCCTTGTCCAGGGCCGCCGCGCACCAATCGGTCTTCGTCGCCCCGCTTTCCACAATGATAATCATAATCGAATCTTTTTATGCCCGGCGATGCTTCCACCGCCGTGGTTGAAAATCATGCAAAGATACTTCTTTCCAGCGAAATACTATAATTAATTCACAGGACACTTACCTCAGCGCCTTCCTCATGACAGGCAGCACCCTCTCCACGTAGCGCATCATTCCGAGGTCGGTGAAATGGACGCCATCTACAGTGGCCTCGCCGTCATCGCCGATCAGGCCGTCGGTGGAGACGTAGTACAGCCTCTTTTCGCCAGCTTTTTTCAGCTTCTTGTACAGGGCAAGCTGTGCGGCGTTCCTGGAGGTAACCTCCTCCAACATCTTCTGATCAAAACGGGTGTGAGGAAATGTCGGATCCTCGACGAGGATCACCGGGACATCCGGGAAAGCATCCCTGATGATTCTGAAGAACTTCTCCCCCCTTTCGTCTATCAGTTCGGCGGAGGAGTTCGGGACATAGTCGAGCACGATCAGGCTCGGGTTCTGGACACGGGTGATATATTCAGCGATCTCATAGTCCAGCCGTGCGTTGCCGCTGAATCCAAGGTTGATGACCTCCCTGTCGAGTTTCCGTCCAAGAATCGACGTGAACGCCATTCCCGGGCGCGAGGCGCAGCCGCCTTGAAGTATGCTGGTGCCGTACATGACAACCGGGCTGTCAGACCTCGGGCTTTCAACCGCAGGAGCCTCGATGACAGAACCCTCGTCGATGCCGATCTCAAGGGAATCTATACCGTTATACATGGAGAGGTAAAGCATATATTCCCTCATTTCAGGCTTCATGTTGGCAACTATTGTCTTGCTCTTCACAACCTTGTCGCGTCCACCCCAGTCGAATCCGCTGCCGGCGAAGCGCCAACCGTCCTTCCCTGTAAGAATATATAGATCCAGGCCATTGTCTCCGACATCGGTCATGTGCGGCATGTACTGGCGCGGAGAGGTGGACTTCCATCTGGCGCATATTCTTGTGGAGTTGGAACGGAAACGTATGTAGAGTCCGGCCGAATTGCGGCCAAGGTCCCAAACAGGCTCCCTTACCACGCCTTTGAGTTCCGAAGGAAGACGCTCGTAGCGGGCCGAGGTCTCCTCCACACATTTTCCATAGAGCGGAAATGCGGAAGCCTCATTATAGACGACATTCTTGTCCTGAGCGGAGGACGCAAGCCCGGCAAGGAACGCAAGAGCGATGCCGACAAGGAGGATTTTCTTATGATTATTCATATTCAGAAACAATTAGTTGATGTATTTTCCTTTTCTCATCCAATGGAACAGGCCGTAGGCAGCCGCGGCCACATAGGCGACATAAAGCAGGGTCAGCCAGTACTGCCCCTCCATGAAGCACATCACCACCAGGATGATGTCAGCGACGATCCAGATGAGCCAGTGGTACGGGATGGATCTTCCCAGCCAATAGGTGGCCACAACGGACATCATCGCGGAAGCGGCGTCCAACCAAGTGCTTGAGCCGCCCAACGCATGAAGCAGCCAGACAAGCAGAGGCGTGCCGGCAATGAAGGTCACTGCGCTCCACAATGCAGTCCTGCCGTCCATCCTGCCAAGATGGACAGCGGGATCTTGCCCGCCGCCGTCACCCTCCAGAAGTCTGCTGTCCTTCCGCCATTGGTAAAGCCCCCAGACTGACATCACCACATAATAAATGTTCAGCGACATGTTGGACCAGACATGCTGGATGGCGAATGAATATGCGCACGCAAGGCCTGTGGCTATCCCGAAATACCACATGCCGTTCTTCTGGAGAACCTCCAGAACGATGTAAGGCACGCCCGTCACAAGAGCGAAAACCTCAATTATACCGATTATGTCCATGGGTTGCAAAAATAGTTATTTTTCACACAGTTTGCCTTGAATATCATCCGTTTTTGCGTAACTTTGTGAAAATTCTATCATTTTTTTTGTTGAAACAGATTATTTATGTCTTTCAGAACCAGAACCGCACTATTCGTGGCATTGACACTAACGCTCCCTGCCACATTCAATTCCTGCGTCAATGAAGACTACGACCTGACAAAGGACATTGACAAGACAATTTGCATCGACGGGGAAATCAGCGCCCCGATAGGCAACTCGGAGACAATCTTCGTAACGGATCTTCTGAATCTTGACGACGAATCAGATGTCCTGTTTTTGGACATCAATGACAACTACGTCCTGACTTTCATGGGCAACCGCACTGAGGCCAGCTTCACGGTACCTTCCTTCAGATTCTCCGGCGACATTATGACCAATGGAGGACATCTCGGACTCATAAAACGGTCTGATATAATGGAAGAGCTGGCCCCAGGACTGTCAGGCACAGGTCTGCCTGTCCCAAAAGGCCTCACAGTGAAAAGAACTTTCGACGCGTCCACAACCCCTCTGGAGATAGACGAGGATATTCCTGAAGAGGTCACTGATGTCAAAGACATCCACGGGAACGCCGTCGCCAAGGTCACCTTCCTCGCCAACGCCGGAAAAGCCACACTCTCAGGTCTCACCGTTGACTTTCCTGACTATCTGATATTCGCGGGCATTTCCAAAGGTCAGATTGACTGCGACTTTGACAAGGAGAGCAACACTCTCCGGTTCGGACAGGTCGAGGTGGGCCGGGTCATGAGTGAAGTCTCTTTGAACATCACAGGAATAGATCTCACAAAGATTCCTGCTGGGCAAGGTTTCATCCGGGACAGGCACAAGATGCTGCTGAATGACAACATCACACTAACCGGGTTCGAGGTGAGCCTGCTCACCGATGATCTCGGAAACACATTCGGCGACATTCCAGAGGAAGTACACATCGACACAGGCATCAAAATCAACTCTCTTGACATCAAGGATGTCACAGTCAAGGTCGATCCTAAAGTCGCCATCACTCCTCAGGCCTTCAATGTCGGCAAACTTCCAGACTTTGTCAACGGAGACGGGGCCGTGCTTGACCTGTACGACCCGCAGATCATGCTGTTTCTCGGCAACGACAGTCCTTTGACCATGAGCTTTAACGCGGATCTCGAATCATACAAGGGAGCTTCCAGGAACACCGTCCATATCGGTGACAATGGCGGAGCCACCGACAAGATCACCGTGAAATCCGGAATGACATCCAGGATTTACCTGTCCCGCACTGGGGAGAGCGCGCCATCGGGCTACCAGAATGTCAAGGTCTCAAATCTGTCCGACATCGTGAAGAACGTGCCCGAGAGAATCTCGATAGCCAACATCGACGTCAAGGCCGACGACGAGTTCGTCACCGTACAGACAGACAAGTCTTACAATTTCTATTGCAGCTACAGCATCATCGCCCCGCTTGCGTTCGGAAAGGACATGAGGATCGACTACTGCAGCGACTACGATGGTTGGAACGAAATCTTCAATTCCGAAGACGTTGACTATGAGATCAACAGCGCGGTCGTGACATTCGATTGCGTGAACACGATACCTTTTGGCATTGAGATGACGGCCGCGGCCATTGACAAGGAGGACAACGTGATTCCTGAAATCACCGTCACAATAGAGGGGAATGTCTCATCAGGATCAGTCGACAAGCCGTCCAAAACCCCGATGACGCTGAACCTCAAAACCTCATCAGGAGATGACATGCGCAGACTTGACGGCATCAGGATGAACAATAGAATCTCCGGAGCGGACAATGACCATTCAGGCGTCTGCCTGAACAAAAGGCAGAGCATCAAATTGGAGAACATGAAGATAAAGATCAAAGGTGCCATCAACACCGAACTCTAATCAAAACGAGAAAATGAAAAAGATCATCATACTTATGGCAGCCTCTGTTTTAGCTGCCGGCAGCGCGTTCGCCCAGCAATCATTCAGGTCGGCGTACTTCCTCGACGGCTATAACCACAGGCACGAGTTCAATCCGGCTTTTGCCTCCAGAACAAGCTATTTTTCTGTTCCGGTCATCAGCGCCTTCAATCTGGAGACGCAGAGCAACCTGGGAGTCAGCACCTTCCTCTATCCTGTCAACGGCAAGTTGACCACTTTCATGAATTCTTCCGTCAGCGCGGATGAATTCCTCGGAAAACTGGATCCCGAGAACCGCCTCAACCTGAACAACAGGATTTCCCTTTTCTCTCTCGGAATCAAAAGCCGGAAATCCTTCCTCACCTTCGATGCCGGCATGAAGACCACAACGGATGTCAATCTGCCTTATGGTCTTTTTGACTTCATGAAGAACGCAGGAAAATACCAGCAATACGAGATTTCAGACATCTCCGCAAAGATTGACAGCAGACTGGAGTTCGCCCTCGGCTACAGCCGTCAGGTTTCCGACCGTCTGAATGTGGGAGCCAGAGTTAAATTCCTTGTCGGAATAGCGAACATCGAGGCCAATATCGACAGGATGAGCATCCAGATGAACGAAGACAAATGGTTGATCCAATCTCAGGGAACATTGAAGTCCTCCTCTTTCATGGATATCAAGACCAAGGGAGAAAGCGGGGCTGAGATCTCGGATCCGTCGGACAAGGATCTGCTTGACTTCGACAGCATCGAGGCCACGGAAGATGGCTCTCTTATAAGCGGATTCGGCGCAGCCATCGATCTCGGAGCCGAGATGGAAGTCATCGACGGTCTGAAAATCTCTTTCGCGGTCAATGATCTGGGCTACATGTCATGGAAGAACACAATCTCCGCGCAGACCAGCGGCAAAGGATGGTCTTTCGATGGGTTCGACGAGGTTGCGCTTGACGGGAACAAGGAGAACTCGCTCAAGAAGCAGTTCGAAGACCTGACAGATGACATGATGGACATGTTCGATTTCAGGAGGACGGAGAAAGACGGCACGAACGGGGGAATGATCTCCGCCACGATCAATGCAGGAGTTGAATATTCCATGCCATTCTACAGGGATTTGACCGCGGGTGTCCTCAGCTCAACCCACATCAATGGAGGCTACACATGGACGGAGGCGCGTCTGTTCGCCAACCTCAAGCCGGCCAGATGGTTCAGCTGTGGCGTGAACTACGCAGTGTCAAAGTTCGGCTCGACAATGGGTGCCGTAATCGGATTCCATACGAGCGGATTCAGCATGTTCGTCGGCTCCGATCATCTCAACTTCAAGTTGGCTAAGGCAAACGGTTCGCTGCTCTACCCTTACGAGAGGCTGAACGCAGACATCAACTTCGGCATCTCGTTCAATCTGGGAAAATAACGGAGTCGTAATGAAGCGCTCCGGTCGCCGAGCTTGTCAAAGCGCCGAAGCGCACCAATGGCAGAAACAAATCTAAACAGCTCCTAAATCAGCGACACAAGCACATAGCTCCAATGCGCCGCGAAAGCGGCGGCGAGTCCTCCGATTGTGTGCGCCAGAATGGCTTTCGGGGTCAATTCACGGTAGCCCAGCGAGTCGAGCATAGCCGTGTGGGTGCTGAGGAATCCGCTCCAGCACATTCCGATGGCCGTGAAGACAGCGATCGCGTTGCCGTCAGCCCAACCGTTGGCCACAAAGTTAGGCACGAGGCTGAGGGCAGCGCCCACCGCACCAAGAGACGTGATCGGGAAAGCCACAAGATGGGGGTCATTGAATCCGAACAATGCCTTGAAGACAAAATCGATCTTGTCTGCAAGCCAAGGCAGGATTTCCACACCCTCGTAGGCGGCACCGGTGTAAGCACCTGATGCAGACGGGCCAAAGGTCAGGATCATCACGAAAGTAGAGATGATCAACACACCCGGAATGATGGACATACCGACCTCAACTCCCGAGCGTCCTCCATCCAGAAGGCAGTCCAGAATCCTTGTGAAAAGCGACTTCTTCTCCTCTTCCTTTTCTTCGGCCTCCTCTTCCTCAATGCCTTCGCAAGCCTCCTCGGTAAGGTACTGAGGAAAAGCCTTCAGCGTGAATCTCTGCATAAGCCTCGTAGAAACGATGCAGCCGCAGAACGCCCCGAAAAGGCCGATCAGCGACTCCTTGAAGAAGCCCTGTCCCATCATAAAGACGATCACGATGAGTCCCATTCCGAACGCCGTTCCGAAATTGGTCAGGGAAATCAGCTGGTACTTCTTGAAATATTTGCTGAATCTCTTGTCCTTTGACAGCGAGATGATCGCCGGGTTGTCCGACAGAAAAGTCATCACGGCTCCCAGCGAGGCCACGCCCGGCAGGTTGAACAGCGGCTTCATCAGCGGTCGGAGCAGTTTCTCCAGAATGGATACCACCCCGAACTCGGCGAACAGGCGGCTGAGCGCACCCATCAGCACGCAGATGGACATCAGGTAGAACACGGTGTTGATCAAAAGATCATGTGCGGTTTTCATCACGGTGTTGAGCATGTTGGCCATACCCATCGAGACACCAAGATAGGTGAAGAAACCGATGACGATGACAAGGCAGATCACCCCGTTCAGGGCGGGGCTCGAAGACTTTTTCTTGGTCTTATTCATAACAGGCTTGTTAACGCTTTAGAGGCGGAATATTCAGAAACTATCGTTTGAGCAGGCTCATCCGCCATGTGAGGCCGACGCTGGCGATCTGTTGGTTGTCAAGCAAGACACCGGCAGGGTTGCCGTTGTCCCCGAATGAGTGGCAGAATGTGGCGTGGAGGCGGATGCTCTTGTCAGCAAGCGGGAAATATTCCACACCGCAGCCGACTCTTCCCATCGATGTGCCCGGCATGACACACCAATCCCCTTCCCTGTCAAGATCGTTATGGTCAAAGCTCGCCTTTCCAAAGACATTCAACTTGTCATTGAATGAATATGCCACCTTACCGATGAGCGTGAAGTCCCTCAGGAACGACATCTTGTCCACGAGCGACCGGTTCATAAAGTCTGCGAACACAGTTAACTTCCCTAAAGAGAAATGGTTGCCGAGGGCGAGATAGTTGATGAACTTTCCGGGAAGATATTCAATCATATTCAGTGACCAGATGGAATCAAAACAGCCATGGGAGCCGTTCCACATCAGGTTGTAGGCATACAGGTCACTGTTCTCCCGCCGGAATGGACTCTGGCAGAGCTGGAACCGCAGCAGGTCAGTTCCTCCGCCAAATGAATATCCCGCGTTGACTCCCATCTGGTAGCAGGAGATGTTGCTGCAATATTCGGAAAAGAAGTAGATGTCGATAGGAGCGATGTCATATTCATACCCTCCGATCTCGACAATCTGCTTGCCGCCGGAGAAGCTCCAACGCTCGTCCGGCCTATAAGTGAGGTAAAGGAAGTCCGTGGCGTTGAAGAAACTTTCACTGCCGTGGCCGCGGTAGAGCCGCTGCCGGTAGTTGTAGGAGAAATGTTCATTGAACTCTCCGTTTATCAGAATGCTGACATTCTTGCCCTTGAAGCCGCAGTTGCCCTTGACGGCATCCCCGCCCAGGTACTCACGCTGGTAATCCACCCTGGCCTGAAGCCCGATATTGACCAAATTGCCTTCCTGCGCCGACATCGGCAGGATTACAACAAGTAGCAAAAATGCTGAAAACAGCGATCTTTTAATGCGCATACGATATTATGTGGTTCAAATTTTCAGTAAAAATAAGCATAAAGTAATCATTAAAAAAATAACTTGAACATTTTGTATATCTTTATGGTCTAGATTTCTTTTCTCATCAGTCATGTGCCACCGGCACACTCCTTCTTCCAAAAGAAATCTATCCTCATAAATCTGACACAAAATTTTGTTCAATTATTTTTTAACGCTTACTAAAACGAAAATCCCAAACCAAAAACGAACAATACCTATCAAAATATAATCCGCCGTAGCCGCCAACGGCCGCGATGCCGCGAGCGGAACCGACTCACCTGTTAAAATATTCACATTTCACCAGAAATTTGTCGTATATTGCGGTCAAAAAGTCAGAGGAGTCATCCACTTTAGAAACTGTTTTGGAACATGAAAATAATAAGTTGCTTCAGATTTTTCAGGAACACTCTCGGCGCGGTGGTCGCAACCTTGTCGCTGGGAATCCTTACGGAAACCACAGCCTCCGCCGATGAGGGGATGTGGCTGCCGTCACTTATCGCAGAGCGCATCGGGGACATGCAGAGCAAAGGGTTCAAGCTCTCCGCCGAGGACATCTACAGCGTGAATCAGGCCTCTCTGAAGGATGCTGTCGTACTTTTCGGAAGCGGATGTACCGGTGAGGTCATTTCCCCCGAGGGACTGCTTCTTACCAACCATCACTGCGGCTACGGTCAGATTCAAAGGCACAGCAGCGTGGAACACGACTACCTGCGTGACGGATTCTGGGCGATGAGCCGTGAGGAAGAGCTTCCGAACAAAGGACTCACAGTCAGCTTCCTGGAACGGATGGAGGATGTGACTTCAAGAATTCTCGAGGGATGCGCTCCTGGATTCAGCGAATCTCAAAGGGACTCCGTGGTGAAAGCCAACTCCAAAAGCCTGATAAAGGAGGTGACCACCGACGGGAAGGGACTTAAAGCCTCTGTCGAGTCGATATATTACGGCAACCAGTATTTCCTTTTCCTCTACCGCGTGTACCGCGACATCCGCCTGGTAGGAGCGCCGCCTTCGTCAATCGGAAAGTTCGGAGGGGACACCGACAACTGGATGTGGCCGCGCCACACAGGGGACTTTTCCATCTTCCGCATCTATGCCGACAAGGACAACAATCCTGCGGAATATTCAAAGGACAACATCCCCTACACCCCCAAGAGGTTCTTCAGGATTTCTCTCGGAGGCGTCAGGGAAGGCGACTTCACATTCGTGTATGGATTCCCGGGGAAGACACAGGAGTACATCATGTCGGAAGGCGTGAGATACGTGTCGGAGATTTCCGATCCCGCGAAGATCGCCCTGAGGACAATGAGGCTCGACGCACAGAGAAAATACATGTCCCAAAGCCAGAAGGTCAGGATCCAGTACTCCTCCAAGAACGCCGGCGTGGCCAACGCGTGGAAGAAATGGCAGGGAGAGATGAAGGGAATCAACCGCCTGGGCACTGTCGCCGCGAAGCAGGAATATGAGAGGAGATTTGCCCGCTGGGCCCAAGGGACGGAATACAGTTCCATCCTTCCGCGCCTGGATTCATTGTATAAGGCATTGGAGCCATATTCATTCGCCAAGGAATATTACAACGAGACAGCGGCCACGGTGGAGCTTTGCAGGTTCGCGGCATCGGCGGCGAAGGAAATTGCCGGCGGCGGCAAGGAAAAGGCCGCATCCATGTCCGAGTCATTCTTCAAGGACTATTATCTTCCTATAGACAAAGAATCCTTCGTGTCCGTCATGGGCGCTTTCATCAACGATGTCCCGGAAGAGTCTCATCCTGAATATCTTAAAGAAGAGCTAAAGAAGTATGGAAGCGTAAGCGGCTGGGCGGACGCCCTGTTCGGCGGATCGCTTTTCGCTGATGCCGAAAAGGTCGCGAAGCTTGAGGCCTCGGATTCCGCCGCCATGTACGCCGACCCTGCGGTAAGGTTCGCGAATGAGTTCAGGAAATGGTACACAAGCGATGTGTATCCTTCCGAAAAGCGTCTGAGCCAGGAGATTACACTCCTTTACAGGGATTACATGAGAGGACAGATGGAGTTTGAACCTGAAAAGGCTTTCTACCCGGACGCGAACCTCACCCTGAGAGTGGCTTACGGAAGCATCGGCGGCTACTCCCCTGCGGACGGGGCCTACTACAAGCCGCTTTCCACCCTTGAGGGAATAATGGAAAAGGACAATCCTGAGATTTTCGACTATAACATTCCTCAGAGACTGCGCGACATCTATGCAGCGAAGGACTATGGAAGATGGGCGATCCCCGGAGCAAACGGAAGACAGACCGTCCCTGTCTGCTTCATCGCCACCAACCACACTTCAGGAGGCAACTCGGGAAGCCCTGTAATAAATGAGGACGGCAACCTGATAGGCATCAACTTTGACCGCGTCTGGGAAGGCACGATGAGTGACATCGCCTTTGACCCGGACTACTGCCGCAACATCTCGCTTGACATCCGCTATGTCCTGTTCACGATAGACAAGCTCGCCGGAGCCGGCCACCTGCTGGACGAGATGGTCTTCGCAAAGTAGAGGGACGGACCCTATCAGTGAACAGTTTATCGAATATACCCATGCCTTATCAGGTCTTCTCTTGATCTGACGGGGAATGTGTAACCGTCACGGAGCAGGAACAAGTTGTCTGAAACCTGAATGATCGCTTCGTACAAATGGTCAGATACGATGATCCCTTTATTTGCTTTCTCCTCCCGGATCAGCGACTGCATCTTCTCGACATGAATAGGGGCGATGTTGGAGAAAGGTTCGTCCAGGATGCAGAAATCAGAGGGTGACTTGATGATGATGAACATTTCAGCGACACGAGCCTCGCCACCCGATAATTCCCGAAACTGTTTCTTCTGAAAGGTATGGAACTTGGGATCAAACGACACCAAGCCGTCATATTCAACATCATACAGTCTGAAGGCTTCGTCCAAGGTCATCCTCGGCGGCATGAAGAGATTCTGCGGAAGGTACTTGACCCTGTCGCCGATATGCCCATAGTCAGTACTTTGCTCATCGTTGAACCTCACGAAGATGTTCTGTGGCTTTATGCCTCCCATAATACATTTGAACAGGCACGATTTTCCCGTACCGTTCCTCCCCAGGACACCCGTCACCTTGCCGCGTTCCGATGTGACGAAAGCGCTTTGAAGCACCGTTAGTTTTCCGAATTCAAGGTGCACGCTGTCAACAAGCATTCTATTTATCCTATCTGATGACATTGCCAACACATATTGAAAAGGTTAATAGCGCGACGAAGACCACGAAGTCAACAACAAACGGAATAGAATAATATTCAGTTCTGCTGATCCCCAGATTCAGATAGAAATAGATGGTCTGCCCTCTCTGGAAGGACTTGAACAAATACCAGATGACAGGGATAAACAGCAGCTTCAGCAGAACGAATGTGGGAGTCAAGGTAGGATCAAAGACGCACAGTCCGGCAGCGGTGAATGAATATGCCGCTGACACAAGGTACACCGCTTTGGCATACCGGGCCGACAACTTGATTTTCCGGAAGATATTCATAGATCCATCAATAAAGTTACGCATAGGCATCAAAACGACCGTCGTCATCCGGATAGTCATCTTCATCAGAATCCACATCCTCGTCATCAGCATCAAAGGCAGGAATATGGACTTTCTCCATTTCAGACGCGTATTTTGTGAGACATCCTTCTGTGTAAGCAGCGACGGCATCCGACTGTCCTTGGGCATACGCCTTCTGAAGATACTCAAAAGCGCGGTCTACCCAATCCTCCTCCGGACGTACCACATACAAATATCGTCCTAAACCATATCGGGCATCCCGGTCTTCCCCCTCCGCCATCTGACGGATTCTGTCAATCGTCGGCCCGTCCAACTTTAACAATTTGTAACGAATCTGGAAATCTTCTTTATTCATAGTCAATCGAAAAATACTCTTGGGTTAATCTCGGCCGGCGTTCGCCATTCAGTTCCTCATTCCGCAAGCAAGGTTTTCTTCTTGCTCCACTTAAACGATTACTTTTTCAAATGCCGCCGCCAATTCTATCGGATCCACTTTCAACTACTTTCTGCCATTCATTATCAATCATCCGCAAATTTAAGAGTTTTCGGGGAATAACCCATACATTCACCGAACACTGCGAGATATACTCCAGTCCGTATTTGAAGAGGCTTTTGGCTCTTCTGTCATGATGATCCGCGACCTTGCAAACATTGGCCAGCTTACCTCTACCGGAATGCGAGTCGGAGAACTCGTCGGAATGAACCGCAAGGATCTGAATTTCCACGAACGCCAATGCATAGTTTTCGGAAAAGGCTAAAAAGAGCGTGAAGTGTATTTCAATGCCAGAATCTAGATTCACCCACACAAATTCCGTCGTACCCCCGCCACTATGGCAATAGATAAAGACAGACGAACTAAGACCAAGGACGACCTCTTTACACACTTATCACTTTGGGTGGCGGAGAAAAGCCTCATACGATTGAGCGCGTCTACAACAATCTAGCGAAATAGTTACTCGGACTCTCTGACAAACCTCGCAATCCTCTCATTTACAATTCTGATGTATTTTCTTTTCAGCTTATCAGGAAGGAAACTTCTGTCTATCAACTCAAGAGATTTCTCAGGAAGACTTACATATTTATCAAGTATTTTCTTTGCACGTAGCTTCACAATTTCTATCCTTTCTGCGAATCTTTCGAAATCCAAACGGCAAGGATGACCGGTCTGCGCATAGACATCACTCTTAATGATATTTGGAGACAGACCACCATCGAGACCCAGGTCATCCCCGTTCACATGAAGGCTGGTATTGAGAAGGTCGTAGGCAGGCGCAAGACGGTAATCCTCACCTTGGAGGATAAGTGAAAAGTTCTTCAGATGATCATCTCCGTTTGCGTATATGTAGTTGAACACTACAAGCTCAAAGAATCTCTCCATATCAACCATCCAAGCGGACACATTCTCTCTTATTGCAACTGCGATATCTTCGAAACATCCTGCATATTTGAATCCCTCGCCATCATTCTGTTCATTCCTGCCTGCCACAGCCGCAAAATCCTCCATAGCCAGTTTGTTCCCATCCGGCAAAACATCAAAGCGTTTTGTGATATATACCCTCTGTCCATTCTCAGTGAAACACAAACCGTTAGCGGCAGTGACAATGCCATATACCTGAGAAGCAATCTGCATCGTAAGGTTCTCATTTACCGGGATGAACTTGCGATCTAAAAGCGTAGGGTCCCAAGGTGCAGGTTTAAGGATATAGGTAGAGCGCTCGTCATCATTGATTATGCGTATCTGACCATCATCAATGATTGCAGGAAATTTTTCCTGGACACCGGACACTGAGATTCTTTTCATGGCTTCCACGATTTCTCCGGTATTTCGGAATTCATCTATGTTGAAGTTCAGTACATGGCTGACACGCTTCCCGTCGAACAGAAGCTTTATCGCCTTTGGACAATATGTAGTATATCCATCCTTAAGAAGGGATGGGCAGTTATGCAATTCCATCATTTCTCTACTGTTTTAACATTGACGGCCCCTATGAAATCTCTATCTGCCATAGCCATAAGCATACCGAAGAAATCTTTTTCATCGATTCTAAATAATCGACAGATAATTTTTCTATTGGCCCCTTCGGGCAACATATTTGAAAACAAAGGAAACAGATGCTCAGACTCGTATGCCTTTACCCTTTTCGGAAGAGTAACTGATATTGGCGGCATGCTGGTTGCCAGATATTCAGGATAGTAGCTGAATGAATATCCTTTGCCAGGGCGGATCTCTGTCAACAATCCAGCCCTATGGTTGTTCATATAAACTTCCAACTGTCTCATAAACGGTAATACTGGTTATCAAATCTTCTGACGCACACGGTACACTATTTCCATACCAAGTACATCAAGCAACTTTGAGATGGTTGACAGTGACGGGTTTGCAAGCCCGCGCTCTATATCCTTCACTGTCGGGAGACTGATGCCCGACATTTCAGCAAGATCCTGCTGTGATATGCCAAGCACCTTCCTGCGGGCTTTAATCACTTCTCGTAAGCTCATAAGTCTAATCTATTATACTTTTCTGCGAATATAGTAAATTTCCCCACAATATGTACGATAAAAGTGTATTATATCATACATTTTGCATCATTAGCTCTTGAATACTCAATCCAACGGCAAGAAAGTATAATATAATACACCCTCGTCGGTTTGGTACGAAAAAGAAAATGCGCGATTATTTCGGTTTTACCTCTGATTCCGGCAAAAAGCGTTATCTTTGTAATTAACAATGATGAATCTAAGTATGGGAACTGTAACTAGGCTTTTGTTTCTCCTTATCGCCTTTATGCTCGGATATAATCCGGCTTATTCACAAACACAGGCAGATGTCAGACTGGGGGAAATCCTTAATAGTGGTGATCTGTTTCTACTGAAAAATGAGTATCCGGATCTGAAAGACTCCGTAAGTGTGAAGATGCTTGATTTTATAGCGGAGGCTCAGCTTGGTATCGGTTTCAACAAATTGGAAAATGCCGCTGTAGCTCTCGACAGTTTATTGACGTATCACCAAAATGAACTTGGAGCAGAAACATCAATAGACCTGGCTGCTTTGCAGGGCCTGAACTATTTGAATTCAGGCCTATATGCACAAGCAGGAAAAGTGGGAGAGAATCTGGTCAATGCATTGAAAGGGTCCGTGCCGTTTGAATCTCTTTATAGTTTCGTATTCATAGAAAAAGTAGGTAAAGCACTTGCCAATGTGCCTAAACCCTATCTTGAGCGGCCAAATCGGGACATTTCAGTTCCGTTAAGTATGGGAACTGTGGGAAGAGGCAAGCACATTTATATTCCTGTGGAAGTAAATGGCACGACGAGAAACTATGTATTCGACACAGGCTGCCCTTTTGGCAATTTCGTCTCGGAGAAATACGCGGAAGAGGTCGGTCTGGAGATTGTGGCAGATTCAATTCCCATGTCAGGTATGAAAATAGGTTTTGTGAAACTTGCTACGGCAAAGTCAATGAAAATAGGTGAACTGGTGTATCATAATCCTGTTTTCATGGTCGCTCCTCCAGATCGTGAAGTGGATTCCGTATTTACGTTTGACGGAGTGCTCGGCTACCATTTTATCCGGGACGCAAAGGAAATAATCATTGACAATGAAAACGGCAGATTCATTTTTCCGCAGAAAGCATCTGATGGAGAACCAAATATGTTTCTGTCATCAAACACGCCTCATGTGAGAATCAGCTACAATGAACAGCCATTCGATTTGATTTTTGACACAGGAAATGTAAAGTCTGATCTGGGAAGCAAATTCGCAAAAACATTCACTGACACCATTGAGGGGCTTACTGAACAGGCAACCTCCCGTGGAGGCTTTGGCGGAATAGCGCAGGCAAAAGTAGTCGTATTGCCTGAATTTCATTTCGAGATAGCAGATGTCCCTGCTACATTATACGATACGGAAGTCATTGAAAATATCGACTCCGCCAGCCAATTGTTTTCAGGTTCATTGGGAGTTGATTTTGTACTGTCATTCAAACGGCTGGCCATCAACTATCAGAACATGTTTGTGCATGGAAATTGAGTTTCCGACAGAGGTCACTACAAAATTCCCGATTTCATGCCGTGAAAATACATAATTTTTCCTAAAAAAATTTTGTATGTGCTTGATTTTTCTTACCTCCGTGCAGAACAGGAATTCGGACATATTGCACGGGAGGCCGTCAAGCTCTCCGGAAAGGATGACGTCACTGTCATTAAAGTAGTGACGAAGTAAGAGAAAATAGGGACAAGCCATTTCCGGCCTATCCCTATTTTCAGTCATCTCACTCCGAATGTCCCACGCTGCGGTAATCCCACGTGATGTATTTCTGTTTCAGCTTCTGACGGTCGCCCAAACTTATGTTGTCCTGACTGACCACCTCCTGCGGCCATCCGTCATTGAAATAACTTATGCTGACATATGAGTTGTACACCCCGTCCGTAGTCACCTGACTGTCAAATTCGGTATCAAGACCTTCCCGAACATCCTTTGCGGACTCCTCATCAGTGAAATACTCTATAATATTTCCGAGCAGCACCTTTATGTCCTCTCTTGGAATATACGAATAGACATCTGCGGATATGCCGTATTCATACGTGTCCGGATCAAGCCATATGTCAGTTTTTGTGTCAGAGGCATATTCGTTTTCCGTCGCATCTTCATGGCTTTCCGTTTCGCCTATTTTGTATTGGCCTCCATGATAATTGAACAGCAGTCCTATCTCTTCCGTATATCCGTCGACCAGATTGTCGGAATCAATCATTGACATCAATTTATCCGGATTAAGCCCGACAGCGCGCAGGGAATCCGCATATGGCATTTTACTGATCGCCTTCGTCAGGACTTCTTTCGCCTGTTTCCTGATATCCTTCAGATTGTAGTATTTGATAATCTTGCCGCACTGGTCGGTACGGAATCTTATAGTCGTGCCTACTGTGGCATCATTGAGAATATCCGTTGCCTGTCCGACAAGATTCTGGGCCTCCGATTTGATTTGATCGTCTGAAACGAATTCAAGGAAAGTATATTCCATGTCATACCCTTTCCTGGTGGAATCCGTAACCGTAAGCATCACTTTGGCGGCGGCGCCGAGTGTCATCACCGTGTCTTTGCCGTTGACCTCCCATTGGTTGTCATGTATCCAGTAGGTCATGGTGTCCCGCTTGCTGAACCAAGCTATAACGGGAGAATGCTGTCATCCTGGACAGTCACGTCAGAAGAGTCCTGGACTTCAGATGAACGATGATGATGTCGGGCCGGAGCAAATGACATCAATGAGACCAGGAGTCCCAAGATCATCGGAACCAACAAGAACTTTTTTACGTGTATCATATTTTCATGCATCATGTCAGACAGCAATTTCGGGGCAAATTTAACATATTACGAAAAAAGATATTCTCAATAAATGAAAAAAATCATACATTTGCCACTCATTAACAAAATGACATGATGAAGAACCATAAATTATTCGGAGCGATCGTCGGCTCCGTCATCGCGCTGACAATTTCGTCATGCGGGAAAGAAGACAAGATTGAACGGTTTCCTGAGGGAACGTCAATGATAAAGATGATGGATGAGGACAACGGAGGCACCACATTGGGCAATTCCAATGTCTATATGACATCTTCCGGAAACTTCAAGAGCAATAATCTGCCGATTCTCGACTGCGGGAAGAAGAGCGGAATAGGAGACATCGGTCTGCCGGATTTCACTAACATGGCGCCGGAAGTCGCTGTGATACCCGGACACGGCTACGTCATCTGCGATTCTGACAACGTCAAGGAATTCCCGTCGAGAAAAAAGGCAATCCGTGAGGATGCGCTCGTTTACAGGGCATATGTCGATTCATGGATTCAGACAGACGGAAAGAATGTCGGGGCCAATGTCTATTTCCTGCTTGGCAGCCCTCTGGAATGCGGGCAGATACCGGAAATGGACAGCGACCTCGGAACGCTCTCTTTCGACCTGGTCAGTCACAAGTCCAATTCAATCAGCGTAAAGTTGCCTTCGGAAGACATTGAGGTTATTTTCAATGACAGGACACCTCTGACCTGCTCCACCAAAGGTAGGACATTGACATTGGCATTGACAAGGGCCCCGATGTCATACGAGACCGGCACGTGGCCACTCAGCATCCGGAGCGGAAGGGTCTATACGAAAGCGACAGTCGCAATTGAGTAACGCTACCGGTCACCGTGACAGAATCATAGTGGGCGAAAACGCACATTCCTTAGCGTTTTCGCCCACTGACTTATTGTTTTCTTGTCATAGATCATATCTGGGACAAGTTATCGGATGGCCGATTATAAAAAAGTGATTTTTTCAAAAGAATCCCTGTTTTTGGTGTGAAAAGATCATCCATCTTTAATAGTTTACTATCCTTTTGATATCACATCATTAACCTATACCTAAATAAATATGAAAAAAAAGATTACACAAGGCGACATGAAGATCGCCTCAGAAGAAGACTTGCTCACACTCGACGCGAGCACAGGAGAGAAGACCTACCGCCACTTCACCCCCGAGGACTATCGGCTCTTTGAGACGGAGACCATCCTCATGCGCGAGGAGGCGCAAAGGACTATCGACGAAATCAATTGCCACATCGGCAACCGACGGATAGCCTTCAAATGTGTATTCCACGTCGCTCAGATACTCAGCGCGAGCCTGGACGAATACCGCCAGCTGGTCAAGGACCTTCGCAGCAGGGCCTACGTCACCCTCTACGATATCTACAACGCGCAGATGGAGCAACTGTGGCACCAACTAAGTCCCACGCTTACGGAGCTTCTGGCCTTTGGGGAGAAGACGCTGAAAAGCCTCACGGACTTGGTCGAGTCCTGCCCTGCCTCCGTCTTTAAGAAGATTGTGAGAGCAAGCGACCCACAGGAGGAGCCCGGCATGATGCCCGCCGACTACGAGGACCTCAAAAGACGGGCCGTCGAGAGGGTGACGGAGAGCATACGCCATGTGCGCAGAACCGCTAAGGAGATAGAGGCAGCGGGAGCGGCTTTGTGTCACACACGGGAGCTTCGCAGCGAGGCTGAGGAGGCTATCATCTACCATTATATTAAAAGGCAGTATGAGGAAACCCAACAAAGCGCTCACCTCGCACGGGTGGCGATACGCCACTTGCACTACTTGGACAACCGAAAGGCGGAGGCCGACATGAGAATGCTGCAATGCCTGCTGGACCGCACGGAGGAACGATATGAGCGCTGCCCTATCTGCAAACTATGGGCCGACTGGGACTTTTCGCAAGAGGAGGAAACGGAGGCCTTCGCCCACGAATTGAGCCAGCACGCGTTTGGCAAAAAAGACTTTGAGAGGCTTTTCATGTACCAGGCTGAGCACCGCATGCTGATCGAGAAAATCTGCAAGCGAAACGATGAAGACCATCAAAGCGACCCGCTCTTCGTT
>UQUJ01000021.1 GCA_900544195.1 uncultured Alistipes sp.
GATTTTTTTGAGCCTTGTGCAAACCACAGGCACGCAAGAATGGCTCTGGTAATGCTGGGAGGCAATAGTGTGTGGCTGACCCCCATATCCTGGGGGAGGGTCAGCCACAGTGATAGCGGATTGAATACCGTAGGTGGCGTTTTATCGTGTCCGTGGTTTGTCAATGATTGGCATTCTTTGCGGATAATGCCCTTAAGTTATGCAGGTTATTTTTTGAAGGTTACTTGAAATGTTATTTGGGGTGAAACAATCATCAAACAAACAGACAAATCAAAACTGCTTCAAAGTTATCCTTTCATTTCCCAAAGAAAGAAATTTGTCCGATATTTGTATTACGGAATATCATTCCAGAACAAGTAATGTTACCGTTATCTGAAGGAGTGGGTTCCGCGGAAACGGGATGTGCGATTTATAGGTAAGAACAAAGACGTATTTCTATGAAGATATTGATTGTAGATGACGAGAGGGCCATCAGGAACTCTCTGAAGGAAATCCTCGGGGACGAGGGTTATGATGTGGATGTGGCCGAGGACGGCGCGACCGCCCTTGCGATGGTGGACAAGGAAAGATACAATGTGATTTTCTGTGACATCAAGATGCCGGGAATGGACGGAACCGAGGTTCTGGACAAGATGGTCGCCGAGGGCATAGATTCGGCGATCGTGATGATCTCCGGTCACGGAGACATCGACACGGCGGTGGAGTGCATCAAGAAAGGCGCTTTCGATTTCATCCAGAAGCCATTGGATCTGAACCGGATCCTGATCACCATCAAGAACGCCTCGGAGAAGGCCACAATAATCTCCGAGAACAAGAGCCTTAAGAAGAAGGTTTACGGACAGCGGATGATAGGTGAGTCAGAACCGATCCGGCACGTGCTCGACATCATCTCGAAGGTCGCTCCGACTGACGCCCGTGTGCTGATCGTCGGCCCTAACGGCTCCGGTAAGGAACTTGTGGCCAGAAGCCTTCACGAGCAGAGTGCCCGCAGCGCGATGCCCTACATCGAGGTGAACTGTGCGGCCATTCCTTCGGAATTGATTGAAAGTGAACTGTTCGGCCATGAAAAGGGCGCTTTCACCTCGGCCATCAAACAGCACAAAGGCAAGTTCGAGCAGGCTGACGGAGGCACGCTCTTCCTTGACGAGATTGGGGATATGAGCCTTGCCGCCCAGGCGAAGGTCCTTCGTGTCCTTCAGGAGAGGAAACTCTCAAGGGTCGGCAGCGACAAGGACATAATCGTGGACGTGAGGGTCGTGGCCGCCACGAACAAGAACCTTCAGGACGAGATCGCCAAAGGCAACTTCAGGGAGGACCTCTACCACCGCCTCAGCGTGATCGTCATCAAGGTCCCTTCACTGGACGAGAGAAAGTCCGACATCCCTCTTCTCACTGAATATTTTGTCAATCAGATCAGCACTGAGTCCGGGATGCCAGTCAAGGCATTCTCTTCCGAGGCCCTTGCGATGCTTCAGGAGAAGTCCTGGACCGGAAACATCCGCGAGCTCCGCAATGTGGTGGAGCGCCTGATGATCCTCGGCGGCAATCCCGTCACCGGCCAGGATGTCAAAGACTACGTCAGTCCGATTCAATAGCCTTTTTCAGGCAGTGCATAATCTTGTGTATGAGTGTCTCATCTGCCGCCGAGGTCGCTGAGCCTGTTGTCACTGTACCTGTGTCTCCCATAGATTCCCGTGGTGGATAAGTGATTGATTACCAGTGCGATAATCTACTATATTCCCCACCCTAACCCCCGGAAGTATGGTAGATTATTTTATTGATAATCAGGTGTTTTACCACCACGGTAAATTCTCGCACATCGTAAAAGTAGTTCTCTCTGAAACTTTTCTTATTGGTATTGCTATTTTAAAACGTTTGACTATATTTGTCCTTGTTCAAACGATGTTGTTTTATGAGAAGATTATTACTTGGTTTAACTCTTTTATCTTTTATTCTATTAGGGTGCGAAGGTGTCAATGATAGTGTTGATCAACCGCATAATCCTGAGGAAATTTGTGACTCTCAATATGTTATTCCTGTTGCTGAGGCCATAGATAATCTAAAGACTTTTTTAGAGTCTATAGGCGAACCAACGACAAGATGTTCTGGTTTGGATTTTGATAATGTAATATCAATACCACATAGAGGAATTTTCCACAAGAAGTGCTAACGAAGAAACACCTTTGCTGTATGCGTTAAACTTTCCTGATGATGGTGGTTATGCTATTCTTGCAGCTGATAGAAGAATAGATGATGATGTCTTGGCAGTAACGGAAAAGGGAGTTATCACGTGTGATAATTTTGAACCATACTGCTCATACGAGCCAAGCGATGATGATGACATTTTCGAAAACCAATATAATGAGATGAGTTCCGCAGGATATGTTGGGACATATTCTGAAGAGAACTTTGTTGCTGGTTTATGTTATTCTTACGCATCTTACGCATCGATTGACACAACTTTTGTGGATATGCCATTCCCAGAACCTGATAGTGTTGATTATAATAGATGGATAGTGTCTAAAAATGTCGATTGTAAATTGGAAACGATATGGAATCAAGGAAGTCCTTTTAATGATTTGTGCCCAAAGGTTGGATGGTTTAAGCGAGAAAAGGCTCCTGCTGGATGTGTACCGATTGCTGTGGGACAGATTGTGGCCTATCACGAATACCCAAATTTGATATGCAATGGAGTTGAAATAGATTATTCTTTGCTTAAAGCGGTTCGTAATATTCATGATGTGGATAATCCAGAGGACTCTCTGGGTATAGCTAAGAATTACATTCGCTTTTTGTCTTCAAGAAATGCATGTGACGTGTATTATGGGAAAATCTTTGGGATTTCATTTGGATTTGCATTGCCGTCTAAGGCTAAAAGTACTTTTGACTTGTTGGGCTATAATAACGTTAATCTTAAATGGGGCTACAATGAAAATACTGTGATGAAATCATTGGATAGTGGCTGCCCTGTTTTTATGTCTGCCGTGGCAGGGATAGTGGATGGGCACGCTTGGGTTATAGATGGATATAAAATTAGAAATTACACTTCGCCAGAAGGCAGAATTGATAAAACGCAGAATATTGTCCATTGTAATTGGGGGTGGCTTGGGAATAGTAATGGTTATTTTGTGTCTGGAATTTTTAAGACTAATGAAGGCGTAAGCTATGATTATTCAGGTACTCCTCAAAATGAGAAATATTGGTATCTATTTAACACAATTACTTATGATAAACCCGTTAAGACTGATTAGGATTGTTTTGCTGATTTTGCCTATGATCGGCTTGTCTGGATGCTGTGGATCCGTGTTGAGGAATTGCCCAGCCTATGTGACCACTTATATGGACATCAAGGCCATTAGTCTGGAGGCGACTTCAAGCAGGATTGTTATAAATGTCAGGCCTGTGCAGACGGATAGGGCGAAAAGATATACTTTCCTGATGGACGGCAAGGACGCGTTCAAGTATGAGAGTCTGTGCAGAAAGCATAACGACCTTTCATACAATCAAAAGGTGGGTGTGATAAATAACGTGGATTTTTCTGGCAGTTGTTATATCTCTGAGGACTTCACAGAGATAACTGTCACATCAGACAAAGACTTTGACGAGAATCATCCGGCGGGAGAGAGTCTGAATGACCTATGCCGGTTCATATCCTTCTCGCCGTACAAATTCATCTCAAGCGGCTACAGAGACTATTATGTCTTCTCTGTCAATAATGTGTCCCTTTCATTCGTCAATTATGCGGGAAAATTTATCGGGAATAGTGTTGGCACCATAAACGGTCAGAAACTCACGTGTCACCCGATAGACAAAATGCTGTCGGATGTCACGCCCGAGGACTTGATACTTCTTGGCTACGACTCTCCATACCCGTTGTTCCGTCTGTGTTTTGAGAAGACGCCTTCCACGCCTGGTGGGCACTTGATCACCGTCAGGATGCGTACTGACAGTGACAAAATCTTTAGTGATTCTATCGCTATGTCTTTTTAGGGATTTCCTTAAATCTCAATAGCGAATGTGTGAGTCCGATTCAATAGCCTTTTGAAGGGTCGGGTCGATGTTGAGGTACATCTTGTAGAAGGCGTTCTCACCGAGCTTGGAATAACGTCCCACGAGGGCGCGCAGTTGCGGGAGGAGATATTCACTTGTCTCTTCCCATTCCTTTTGGGTGCAGACGATGCCGTCCTTCGAGGAGGCATATTCACGGAAAGCGGCGGAGAGGTTGACGCTGTCAAGGAATTTGTTCAGCTCGTTGTAGTCGTCTATCACCGAGAGGCGGTCTTTGTACCTATCGAACATCGCCGATGAGAACCGCATCTGCGTTGCTTTCTTGTTGCAGGCGATGAAGAACTTAGTGGCCCTGGTGGTGTCCACCGGCACGAACACGTCCGGGATGATGCCGCCACCGCCATAGACCGTCCTTCCGGCCACTGTCTTGTAGGCGGCCGTGGAGTCAACCTTGATGCTGTCAGCGTCGTACATCTCTCCGTCGGCGTAGCGCTTGTAGATGTCGTATTGGTAGTCTTCTGAATATGGCTTCTGGATGCAACGGCCGGATGGAGTGTAGAACCTCGCGACAGTCAGTCGCACTCCGGAACCGTCGCTGAAATAGACCGGCTCCTGAACGAGACCCTTGCCGAATGAGCGTCTTCCTATGATGAGGCCTCTGTCGTTGTCCTGGATGGCTCCTGCGAATATCTCGCTGGACGACGCCGTTGACTCGTTGATCAGCACGGTCAGGTCAATGTCCTGAAGGAGGCCCTTGCCGTCGGCCTTGTAGTCGTCCTTCTTGCGGTGTAGTCCCTGCATGTAGACAATCTCGTCTCCTTTCTTGAGGAACATGTCGCAAAGCAGCAGGGCCTGGTCGAAATAGCCGCCGGTGTTGTCACGCAGGTCGAAGATCAGCTTCTTCATCCCTTCCCCGAGCAGTGTGGCGCTGGCCTGTGAGAACTCCGTGAATGTCGTTCTGGAGAACTTGGAGAGCTTGATGTAGCCGGTGGTGTCGTTGATCATAAACGAAGCGTCCACGCAGTGCATCGGAATCTTCCCTCTTGTGATCTCGAACGGAATTGTCTCGTTGCCTCTGCCGACTGTTACCGTGACCTTGGTCCCGGCCGGACCCTTCATCCTGCGGACCATGCTGTCCTGCGGGAATCTGACTCCGGCGATGTCCTTGTCCCCGACTTTGAGGATCCTGTCGCCCTTTTGCAGACCGACCTTCTCGGACGGACCTCCAGGGATGACTTCCAGCACGATGGCCGTGTCGTTCGGGACGTTGAACTGGATGCCGATTCCATCGAAATTGCCGGCCAGGTCGGTCTCAGCCTCTGTCAGCTCGACAGGTGGCATATAGACAGAATGCGGATCCAACTCTGCCAGCGCGGCTGTGATGGCAGCATCGGTGACTTTCCCTACATTGATCGTGTCAACATAGTTCTTGTCGATCTGGTCAAGGATCAGATTCAGCTTGCGCCAGTCTCCGTACTGCACACGGAGCATATTCCTTTTCTGGCTGTAGGCGTTGTAGGCCAGCACAATCAGCGCGCCCACGACTATTCCCATAATGGCGATCCAGATGGAAGATATTCGTTTCATCCTAATCTATCTTTTCAACTTTGATTCCAGCCTTGCGGAGCAGGTCAACTCCGTCCGTGAGGCGATATTCATCCTTATAGACGACTCTTTTTATGCCTGCCTGAATGATCAGTTTCGAGCATTCGATGCACGGGGAGGCCGTCACGTAGAGGGTCGCCCCGAGGCTGCTGTTGCCTGACTTCGCGACCTTGGTGATGGCATTGGCCTCGGCATGGAGGACGTATGGCTTTGTGGCTCCGTTCTCGTCCTCGCAGACGTTCTCGAATCCGGACGGCGTCCCGTTGTAGCCGTCGGAGATGATCATCCTGTCCTTGACCAGAATCGCTCCGACCTGCCGTCTCTTGCAGTAGGAGTTCCTGGCCCAGATCTCGGCCATCTCAAGGTATCGCTGGTCGAATTTCTCCATTATTTGTTTCTTTGGTAGAGGTATCTCTTGATGCTCTTCTTAGGTGTTCTCTCAAAGTCCTCCGGCATAAACTCGATCTTCTTGATCTGTGCGTAATTAGGGATCTCCCTGTTGATTTCCGGAAGCTGTGATGTCAGGGTCTTCTCCAGATCATCGCGGTTCATTCCGTCCAGTTCGCCCAGATGGTAGTCCGGGTAAACCAACGCTGTCAGACCTCCATTGTCTTCGATGACAAGCGAGTCAACGACATAAGCGAACGAGTTGATCACGGACTCAAGCTCCTCTGGATAGATGTTCTGGCCGTTCGGTCCGAGGAACATACACTTATAACGGCCTCTGATGTAGAGGTATCCGTCCTTGTCGATGATGCCCATGTCTCCGGTCCTGAGCCATCCGTCCTCCGTGAAGAGGTCTTTGGTGGCCTCCTCGTTCTTGTAGTAACCCAGAGCGATGTTAGGGCCGTAGGTCTGGATCTCACCCTCGATGTTCTCAGGGTCAGGGGAGTCGATGCGGATGGACATGTTCAAAGCCGCCTTTCCGCAGGAGTAGAGCCTCTTGTCATCGTAGTGCGCGTAGGTGATGATCGGGGCGCATTCCGTCATGCCGTAGCCGACAGTGTAAGGGAACGCTATGTCCCAGAAGAATTTCTCGATTTCCTTGTTGAACGCCGCGCCGCCCATAATGACTTCCACAAAGTTGCCTCCGAACGCGCTCACGAGTTCTCCGCAGATCTTCTTCTGGATCATCTTGTCGATCACCGGCACCTTGAGCAAGGTCTTCACGCTACCCTTTTCCACAATCTTCTGGATCTTGGACTTATAGACCTTCTCGATGATCAGAGGCACAGCGACGATGATGTTCGGCTTGACCTCGGCCAAAGCCTGCATGATGATCTTCGGACTCGGCACCCTTGTCAGGAAATGCACGTGGGCCCCGATCGTCATCTCGAAGAGGAACTCGAACATCATTCCGTACATGTGGGCGGACGGGAGCATGGCCACCACGTTCGTCTGGTTGTTCAGTTCCGGAAGCACGTGCTTCGCGAACTGAATGTTGGAGCAAAGCGCCCTGTAAGGGATCATCACACCCTTGGAGAAACCGGAGGTTCCGGAGGTGTAGTTGATCAGCGCCAGCTCATTGGGGGAGTCCTTGTAGTAGTTGAGGTCTTCCGGCTCGAAGCTGTTGGGGTGGCGTTTGCCGAAATATTCATTCATGTGTTCCCTTGCCTCCGTGATGCGGGGAACCTTTGAATATAGCAGCTGGAAGGTGTTGATGCGCACCACCGCGAACAATCCCGGCATCTCGTCGGCGCTGAGACCCTCCCAGACGACATCATCCACAAAGAGGACCTTGGCCTCCGAGTGATTGACAAGGTAATGAATATTCCCGGGCTTGAACTCGTGGAGGATCGGCACCGGCACGGCTCCGTAGGTCATCGCGGCCAGATAGCTCACCGCCCAGTTCACCTGGTTGCGGGCGCAGATGGCCACCTTGTCGCCTTTGTGCAGAAAGCATTTCTCGAATGCGATGTGCAGTTTCTCGATGCGTCTTGCCACGTCCCTGTAGCATAGGCTCACTCCCTGATAGTTGGAAAGCGCAAGCCTGTCCCAATTTTTTCTGAAGCTCTCTTCAAGGAGCTTGTTCACAGATTCGAATCTGAATTCGTTCATAATGTTCGTTTTTATTTGCCGGGCTTGAAGGTTCTTTCCTTGCCATCGTAACAAACCGCTCTGAACCCTTTGTCCGTGATCTCGATCTTGCTGTCCGGCCGGATCATCTTGTTGCCCTCGCCCTTTATCAAAGGCTCTCCGCCGCTGAACGGGAAAACCATGCTTTGGGCTGATGTCCTGACCACCCAGTATTTTTTACCATTCCCTTCCAGAAGCTCGGGAAGGCTCTTTATCGTCTCATCTGCCGTTATCCCTTTCCAGGAAGGAACCTGCTTCCCGTGCAGGTCATAATAGCCTACGGTGTTGTCTGTGTGAAGGAGCATCGCTGTGTAGCCTTTGGCTCCCGTGAAATCGTACGCGGCAGGTCCTGCCGCAATTTTCTTGCCTGTCTCGGCAGGGAATCCTGAGACGAAGCGTCCGAGCCTGTCAATCAGGTACATCTGTGATCCGGCCGCGAACAGGTACTGGATCTTTCCGTTGTTGTAGTAATCGACTTCCTGGACGTAGCCGCGGATCTTCGACTTGAACGGCACGCCCCAGACATCCTTTCCGTTCTCGTCTCGCAGGCATATTGACAGGTGGCTGTTCTGGTAGAGGGTGTTGGTCTTCCCGGTGGCGCAGTTCAGGACTTTGAAAGGCCCTTCCGGGACAACCACGGTTGTGTCCCTTGCCGAGGACAGGGCAGCCGTACCCTTGCTCACCTCTACCCTGTCGAGGTTGAAGTTAAGGGCCAGCTGTCCGCCGTCTGAGACCACGGACAGAACCACAGGCACGTACGCCGCACCTTTAAGAATATTCCTGAGCCCCTTGGCCATCATAGGGGAGAAGTTGGCGTCCAGCAGATTGGGATCCTCGCTGAGCGAATGGTACATCCATGCTCCGCAGTTCTTCTGCGGAATCCTGTCAAGTCCCTCCGACTTCAATCTGACGGCAAGCGTTTCCTGCAGAAAATCTGTCTCTGAATATTTCCCCACACATTCCGCCGCTCCGATGACAATCCACTTTCCGACCGATGCGCAGGTACTTTCATCATCTCCGGAGAATGCTTCCCCGAACACCGTGCGGGCGAAACCGGCGCAACTCATCCCGCTTACTTTCTCCGCCGGCTGTCTGGTTCCGGGTCTGAGCATGAGGATCCGCCGCACTTTCTCACCGAAATGCAGGTTGACGACAGCTACTTCCTTGATGTCAAGAGATTGAGCCCATTCCTCCGCATTCTTTCCGGTATCCTTTTTCTGGGATTGAAGGACGGATTCGTATTTGTCGAGACGACTTCTGGAATCAAGGTGATTCCTGTAGGCCTTGATGTAGGCGGTGATGTTTCCGATCGGGATGTCCATAATGAAATCGACATTCCCGGGCACAGCGTCAGCGATTTCGACGGAGGACGGGCCGGCATGGCTGAGGACATTCAGGTAATAGTAGGGATCGTTACTGTAGAGCAAGGTCCCCCGCATTCCCGCTCCGGCCTCGGAATGGCCTGTGACACAAAATGCCGTCCATTCTGAAAGATCCTTGATGAAAGAGCGGGCTTTCCGGTGCTTTCTGGACATGAATGATCCCAGAATGTTGTCCGCATAGGCGTTGGAGAAGAAGATCACGTCATCTCCGGTCGCCGTACATGCCGAGGCGATTTCCGTGAACCCCTTTGCCTCCAGTATGCTATGTCCCTCCTCAAGATGTCTGACCGAGGAGTTTATGATTGTCTCCGACGAGGAGATCAGAAGCAGGTCCCCATTGATTCTGGTCTGCAGTCCAGAGGAATCCGCCGCGGCGAGAAGGTTCCTTAGTTCCGCAGTGCTGTCGGCGAGGGCTTTCCCGGCCTCAAGGATCAAGAGCGGTGGCATGTCCTTGCTATAGTGTACCGACATGATGGCCGGAGCCTTTTTGAGGCTTCCGGCCTGGGTGGCGGAGATCTTGTCAAACTTGTTGGAGGCCAATTCCCCGAAGACAGCCAGAGAGTCGCCAAGAAGCTCGCATGCGTGTCCGAAATTCCTGAAGCACACAACGACGGCCGCGTCTGACGGCACAGCCTTGACCAACTGGTGGTCCTCCAGAAAGCGCGAGCCATCGACCGTACCGGAACCTGTCTCTGAGTATAACCTCGCCACCGCGAAGGCGATCCCTCCGATGAGGATCACCGCCGTCGCGATAAGTATGGTCAGTGTCTTTCTGTTCATCAGCCTTAACCGCAAAGATAAGAAATATTATTGGGCCACAAACAAATAAACGATGTTGCCCACCTGTCTGGCCGGGGCTGTCCCTGAAGCGGAGAACCGTGAAAGTCTGGCGGCTCTTACCGCGAAGTCCCTGAGGCACCTGTCATCGGACGACACCTCGTCCTGGATCTTGGCGTTGAGCACTTTCCCGGAAGGATCGACTGTGATGACCACCGTCACATGACCGGCTCCGAGGCATCTGTACGCGGGTATGGAAAGCTTGCTGGCCTTTCTTCCCTCAAGCTCGTAGGAGACGACCGACGGTCCATTGTATGAGGATTTTTTCTGTTCCTCCTTTTGCCGGACCGGTTTGCTGACCGCCGCATAATCCTCGTCCGGCTCGTCAAGCTTCGGCCCGTTCTTCAGATCCTGCGCCAGCTTCTCGGCCTCTCTGTAGAGTTCCTCGGCGTTGGTGTTGCGGTCATCCTTGAGAGCGCCCCTGTCCACCGCGACATTTCTGACCGGTACGCCGGCGGCCTCCGCCAGCATCCTGTCGAGCCTTGCGCTGACCTCTTCCTTGAGGTTGCGCTCGGCACGCTCTTTTTCAACCTTTTCCTGTTTGGAGAAGTCAAGCACGAACGTGTTTTCCCTCTTCAGAGCGGAAGAGATCTGACAGACGAGCAACACAATCACAACCATCAGATGGAATATGATGGTGATGTAAAGTCCTGCCCTGTCGTCGCTCTTCATAGCATCAATGAATATATCCGGTCCGGAATCCGGCGGCTTACCTGTTTCTCCCTTGTTCCCTCAATGATTTCTCTATAGTCGCAGAGATGATGTCGATCGCGACCTTGTTATGCCCTCCTTGAGGGATGATCAAATCAGCATAGCGCTTGCTCGGCTCGATGAACTGGAGGTACATCGGCTTGACGGTCTTCGTGTACCTTTCGATCACCGTCTCGACTGTCTTGCCCCTTTCCAGAATGTCCCTTGCCATGACCCTCATCAGGCGGTCGTCGTCATCGGCGTCCACGAATATCTTGATGTCCATCTGGTCCCGCAACTCCTTGCAGGTGAACACCAGAATGCCTTCGATGATGATGACCTCCGCCGGTTCCACGGTCACGGTCTCAGTCTTCGATCTTGAGCAAGTGATGTAGGAATATACCGGCTGCTCTATTGCCTTGCCGTTCTTGAGGTCTTTAAGCTGTCCGCAGAGAAGCTTGAAGTCGATGGCGTCCGGATGGTCGAAGTTGATCTGCTGCCTCTCCTCCAAGGGGAGATGGCTGGAATCCTTGTAGTAGGAGTCCTGCGGGATCACCACAACCCTTTCCTTGAGTTTCTCGGTTATCGCGTTGACGACCGTGGTCTTTCCGGAACCTGAGCCTCCGGCTATTCCGATCACTAACATATTCGTTGATTTTTAGAATTCGGCGTTCTTCGGTGTCCTCGGGAACGGAATCACGTCACGGATGTTGGCCATGCCGGTGACGAAGAGCAGCAGTCTCTCGAATCCGAGTCCGAATCCGCTGTGAGGCACGGTTCCGTACCTGCGGGTGTCGATGTACCATTCGAGGTTCTTGCGGCTCATCTTGAGTTCGTCGATTCTCTGCTCGAGTTTCTCCAATGAGGCTTCTCTCTCTGATCCGCCGATGATCTCGCCGATCTTCGGGAAGAGCACGTCCATTCCGCGGACTGTCCTTCCGTCCTCGTTCTGCTTCATGTAGAAGGCCTTGATGTCCTTAGGAAAGTCTGTGAGGATCACCGGCTTGCCGAAGTGTTTCTCCACGAGGAACCGCTCGTGCTCGCTCTGGAAGTCCGTTCCCCAGTGAACCGGGTACTCGAACTGCTGCCCGTTCCTGACAGCCTCTTCGAGAATTTCCACGGCCTCCGTGTAGGTCACTCTCTGGAAATCTATTCCAAGGACGCTCTTGAGCCTTTCGATCAGACCGTCATCGTACTTGTCGTTGAGGAACTTCAGGTCGTCCGCACAGTTGTCGAGAGCGTACTGCACGAGGAATTTCACGAACTCCTCCGCGAGGATCATGTTGTCGTTGATGTCGTAGAACGCCATCTCCGGCTCGATCATCCAGAACTCCGCGAGATGCCTTGGAGTGTTGGAGTTCTCGGCCCTGAATGTGGGTCCGAAAGTGTAGATCTCTCCCACGCCGGTCGCTCCAAGCTCGCCCTCCAGCTGGCCGCTCACGGTAAGGCACGTCTTCTTTCCGAAGAAATCCTTGCTGAAGTCAACCTTTCCGTTCTCTTTCTTAGGCACGTTCTCAAGGTTGAGTGTGGTCACCTGGAACATATCACCGGCGCCCTCGGCGTCAGACTCGGTGATAAGAGGTGTGTTGAGATAGACGAATCCCTTGTCGTTGAAGAATTTGTGGATAGCGAACGCCATGGCGTGACGGATTCTCAGCACCGCTCCGAAAGTGTTGGTCCTCGGACGGAGATGAGCCACCGTGCGGAGATATTCAAGAGAAGTGTTCTTCTTCTGTAGCGGGTACCTTACAGGGTCGCATTCGCCCAACACCTCGATCTCCTTTGCCTGGATCTCGACGGCCTGGCCACTGCCGACTGACTCGATCAGGTCTCCGGTCACGCTGATGCTCGCGCCGGTAGTGATCTTCGCTATGAGCGCCTCATCGAAGTTGGCCATGTCAGCCACTACCTGTATATTATTTACCGTCGAGCCATCGTTAAGGGCGATGAACTTGATCTGTTTGTTACCTCTTTTGGTCCTTACCCAACCTTTTGCGAGAACTTCCTGTCCCGGAGTCGCCTTGAGAAGGTCCTTCACTTTGCTCCTCGTTACCATATTTTTAAGACATTTGATTCAATCTCACAAAGATAGTATAAAATTTACGGTGGTCAAAGACCTTTTTGAATATTCGGATAATTCGGTCACTGAGTATGTCGAACTGACATTGTTTGATCAGTCACTTCGAGACTCGGTGAACAATCACAAAAGAGAGGGACTGACCTGTCGGCCAATCCCTCTCTAAATGTATTTCAAGAATGTTTACTTTTTCTCTGTCTTTCTGGCAGCGTACATGATCTTGAGGGCGGAGCAGCGCCTAAGCTCCTGCTTCACGTCCGTCACGATACCCATTCTTGCGTCTTCGTCTGCCTTGATTGAGACCTGCATCAACTGGCGGTCAGCCTCGCTCATCGCGTCGCGCTCGGCGGCTATGAAGTCACGGATGTCGTTCGTTGTCTTGAAAGAGTCATTCAGCTGGATACGCGCCTCGGTACCGTACTGGCTCTGATACTGAGCGGTAGGGGAACCGATGTAGATGTATGAAGCCAAATCCTTTCTTTCAAGCTTGGCGACCTCTGTGGCCTCTGGAAGTCTAACTCTTACCTTGACCTCCGTGGAACGGAGCTGTGAGGTTACCATGAAGAAGAACAGGAACATGAACACGATGTCTGAGCTGGTTCCCAACTCCGGCATTTCTTTTTTACCACTTCTTTTAAAATTAGGCATTGTCTTGTCCTCCTGTTTTACTTTTTGGTAACGTCCTTAGGCTCGGCCTCGGAAATGTTCTGTGGAATAGCTTCCCTGACAATCTTCTGCTGATCTTCTGTGAGGAAGGCGTAGGCCTTGCCGTAGTTCTGTTTGCAGAAGTCGTCACGGACTTCGTTGATGGCCTTCACGAGTTCGTTCTGAACAGCGATGTAGGCTCTGTAGCTGGTTCCACGGTCATTCTGAAGTGAGATGACTCCCTTGGAAACCGGATATTCACCGTAACCCTCGATCATCTTCATCTCCCTTTCCGGAAGGTTCGGATCGTTGCTCGGGTTTGTGATGAATTCCTTGATCTTGTCCTTGAGCTGGCTAACATCCAAGATCTGGTCACCGGCAAACAGTCTGTCGGAAGAGTTGATCTTCACGATGATGATGTTACGCTTGTTGACCTTCGTGTCTTCCGTCTTCTGATTCTGGTCAGGCATAGGAGGGAGACGGCGCTGCAGACCTGACTGCTGGTCCATGGTGGACGTCATCAGGAAGTAGCAGAGCAGAAGGAACGCGATATCGGCTGTCGATTGTGTGTTCAGTCCCGGTGTTTTTCTTGCCATAGCTTGATGTTATTTGTTGTTGATCGCGTCTCTGACGGCACCCACGATGATGGCGACGATCGCGGCGCCACCGAGGACGTAGGTCAGAAGAAGCATTGTGTCAGTCAATTTGAGCCACTGTGTGGTAGGCTGTGTCTTGACATTGAGTGCAGGATCTCCTGATGAGAGCACATATGCCAGGATAACCAGAACCGCGATGCCGACCACCACGGCGGCGGCCTTGAGCAGGTTCTTAGGGTTGTTCCTGCCGGAGATGAATATCGAGAGTCCGATCCAGATGACCACGGCCGCGATGAACAGCACGTAAGTGTACCTGAGGAGAATGTCAATGGCTCCGCCTCCGTTGACGAAGGCCAGGATTCCAAAGACGATTCCGAGCAGACCCAATACCCATCCGGTTATTTTGAATATCTTATTCATTATAATCAGATTCTAAAAATTGTCGCTACAAATTATTTCTTCTCGTTCTTTGCAAGAACGTCAACAAGGTCGATCGAAGCGTTCTCCATGTCGATTGAGAGAGCGTCGATTCTGGAAAGAATATAGTTGTAGAACACCTGGAGAATCATGGCGACGATAAGACCGCCGACGGTGGTGATAAGGGCGACCTTCATACCTCCGGCAACGATGTTAGGGGAGATGTCACCCGCGGCCTCGATGGCGTCGAAGGCCTGTACCATACCGATTACAGTTCCCAAGAATCCGAGTGAAGGAGCAAGGGCGATGAACAGGGCGATCCATGAGAGGTTGTTCTCCATGAGGCTCATCTGAACGCCACCGGCGGAGGTGATTCTCTTCTCGACAACATCGATACCCTCATTGTAGTGGTTGAGACCATCGTAGAAGATGCTGGCAACCGGGCCCTTGGTGTTGCGGCAAACGTCCTTTGCCTTCTCTACGCCGCCCTGTGCGAGAGCTGCCTCTACATTCTTGATAAGCTTCTTGGTGTTGGTCTTTGAGAATGAGAGATAAAGGATTCTCTCGATGGCGAGCGCAAGACCGATGATGAGGCAGAGAAGGATCATGGACATGAAGCCAGGACCTCCCTGGATGAAGTAGGTCTTGATCTGCTGGTGCATAGGAACGTCCTCGCCGGTACCCTTGAGGAGGTCCTCAGCGGTCATTGGCTGGGCGGCCGCGGTCTCAACTTGCTCTGTTGCGGCTGCGTTGTCAGCGGCTGGCTGATCCTGAGCGGATGCGATGTTTGCAGTGAAGGTGAGAACACCTGCTACTGCCAAAAACATGAAAAACTTTTTCATAACTGTTTTTGTGTGTTTAATTTTAATTGATAATGTATTAACTAGTTATCTTTCCTTGCGGCTTCCGGAGGCCAAAAACCTTCTAAAAAACCGTTGCAATTTACTAAATTATTTCCAAATGGCAATAATTATAAGGAAATTTCTCCTTGCAGGTTGTCTCCGAGCATGGACTCCACCCATTCGTTGTCAGGAGTTTTTCCCATCAGATAGAACAGTTTCGCGAGCGCGCTTTCGGTCGTGATGTCCACTCCTGAGACCACTCCGGCCTTTTCCAGAGCCTTTCCGGTGGCATATATGTCCATATTGACGGTCCCTGACAGACACTGTGTCACGTTCATCAGAACCTTTCCCATTCCGGAGGCCTCCTTGACGATGTCCAGAAACCATTGTCTGGACGGGGCGTTGCCTGAGCCGTAGGTCTCGATGATGGCGGCGCGGATGTCCGGGCCGCAGAGGAAATACTTCATGACCTGCGGAGTGATGCCGGGATGTACCTTCAGGATTGACACTCTTGTGTCCAGACTGGTGCTGATCCTTAAGGGGTCGTCCCAGCGGACCGGCTTGCGTATGACGCTGTCATTGTACTTGATGCTGATTCCGGCTTCCGCAAGCGGAAGACAGTTCGGTGAATGGAAGGCGCTGAAGTCCTCTGAACTTACCTTGATCGACCGGTTGCCTCTCAATAACTTGGAATTGAAGAATATGCTTACCTCCGGCACCCGCGCGTGGCCTTCGCTGTCCTTGGCCGAAGCGATCTCCACGGCGGAGATCAGATTCTCCTTGCCGTCGGTGCGCGGGACTCCGATCGGCAGCTGGCTTCCGGTGAACACGACGGGCTTCGCCAGGTTCTCAAGCATGAAGCTCAGCGCTGACGCCGAATATGCCATCGTGTCCGTTCCGTGCAGGACGACGAATCCGTCATATTCCTCATAACGCTTGTGGATCAGTGAGGCCAGTGCCTGCCAGAAGGAGGGCTCCACGTCTGAGGAGTCGATCAGCGGATTGAATGTGTAGGAGTCGATCCGGATCGCGAATTTCTTCAGTTCCGGCACTTCCTCAAGGATCTGGTGGAAGTCGAACGGTTTGAGAGTGAGATCCTGAGGATCCTGCCTCATGCCGATCGTGCCACCTGTGTAAATCATCAGGATGGAGGATTTTTTCATATTCCGAAAAGATTTTTCGCGTTGTCGGTTGTGATTCCCGCGACCTCCTCCGGCGTCACGCCTTTCAGTTCGGCGATCTTTGCGGCGATCAGAGGTATGCAGGAACTTTCATTGCGTTTTCCCCTGAACGGAACAGGGGTAAGGTAAGGGGCGTCGGTCTCCAGCACGATCCGGTCAAGCGGAACATCCCTGACAACCTCCGCGAGGCCCGCGTTTTTGAATGTGACGACTCCGCCCACGCCTATGTACCAGTCACCGAGCCGCTGGAGCTCCCTGAATGACTCGATGCTGCCGCTGTAGGCGTGCATATTCCCTCTCAAACCTTTGTGCCTCCTTATTATCTCCAGGAAATCGCCCATCGCGTCGCGGAGGTGGATGTTGACAGGCAGACCCCTTCGCGCGGCGAAATCCAGCTGCCATTCAAGGGCTTCTTTCTGCTCTCTGGCAAACTCTTTCCTCTCGTGGTAGTCAAGGCCTATCTCTCCCACAGCCACGACCTTTCGTCTTGTCTCGGCCTCCCACCTGTCAAGAAACCGCACCATGTCGTCAATCTCGGCCTTCCAGCCCTCTCCGACCGAGCCGGGGTAGAGGCCGATCATCGGACGAAGAGTGTCAGGGTGTTTGTCCACGAGGGCGAACATGGCCGGACGTTCCGAGCTGTCGATGTCCGGTAGCAGCATGAGGTCCACGCCCGCCTCTCTGGCTCTGGCGATGTAGGCCTCCTCCTCTCCGGAAAAGGCTTCGTCAGAGACATGACAATGTGTGTCTATGAATATCATGGTGTCAAAGATAGGAAAATAAAACTTCGTGGGATGCGTCCAGGCATGATAAAAAACAGAAATATTCAAAAGAAACGTAAATATTTTCGCTTCAAACCCCCTCGGATTCCGCAAAAGATGGCAAATTGCGGCGGCTCTTCCGTGTGGACGTGGCATCGTCTTCATGGGAGATGGAAGAAAGAATCGTTTATGGAAATGTCGTTTGAAGAGAGGGCCGGACTTTGTGCCCTGAACAGGATTTTCGGGTTTGAGCCGAAGATAGGGTTGAGGCTTGTCGAGGAGGCGGGAAGCGCGGAGGAGGTGTTCAGGAAGCCGGAGGAGGCTGGGCGGATTCTTGGGCCACGCCCAAGGTTGAAATACGCTCCGCTGATCACCGGAAGCGCGTTCGAGTCGGCGGCTATGGAGCTGGAGGATCTTCAGAGGAGCGGATGCCGGTTCGTCGGGATAGGGGAGAAGGGCTATCCTGCCTTGCTCATGGAGTGTGAGGATCCTCCACTGGGCCTTTATTATAAAGGAATATCACCACCCGAAGACGTGTTCGAGGGACTCCCCCAGGTCGCCGTGGTGGGGACGAGAGGACTGACGTACTATGGCAAGGACTGGTGCCGGAGGATTGTGACGGCCATGTCCCGTGCCAAGGTCAAGCCGCTGGTGGTGAGCGGACTGGCCTTGGGAGTGGATGTCACGGCGCATCGTGTGGCATTGGAGTCCGGGCTTTCCACGGTGGCGGTGATGGCGACCGGTGTCGATGACCTTTATCCGTCCGGAAACCGCGATGTTGGAGAGGCGATCGCATCTACTCCGGGGTGTGCGTTGGTCACGGACTATCCTCCCGGCACGGAGGCGGTGAGAATCAATTTCCTTAGGCGCAACAGGATCATCGCGGGAATATGCCGGGCGACGATTTTGGTAGAGTCCAAGATCAAGGGTGGAGGCATGATGACAGCCCGGCTTGCCGCCTCCTACGGCAGGGATGTATATGCCTTGCCCGGCAGGATTGATGATCCGGTCTCGCAAGGCTGTAACTTGCTCATCAGGGAGAATGTGGCGGAACAGATCGGGGATTTGGCCGAATTGATCTCGCGTCTGGGGCTCGGCAAGGCAAGCGTCGGCCAGAAAGAGGATTTCAGAAGCGCTGTTGAGGAATATTACAAGGGAAGCTTGGAAGGGACTGAATATGATGATGTCCTACGGCTGGCCACGACCTTGAAGGGTCATCGTGGAATCTCCGTGGACGAGTTGTGTGAGAAACTGAAATGGACGTATAGTCATGTCAGCAGACTTGTCACGACTCTTGAATGCGACGGCTTCATCACCGTTGATCTTCTCCAGCACTGTTATCCTAAAACAAAAAACTGCCACCCTTACTAAGATGACAGTTTTTGACATTATCATTAATGAATTATAGAGACTATAGAGACTTCGGAGCGTAGCGACGCAAGGGGTCTGGGGAATACGGTCCCCAGTGCCCCACCGGGGCTGTCACGTAGTGACTGGGGGTGAATGGTTAAGATGCTGGTCGTTTATACGACCAGCAAAGCGTCTCCGTATGGACCGAATCGGTACCCCTCGTCGAGGGCCACCTTGTAGGCATTCATGACATGGTCGAAGCCACCGAAGGCGGCGACTGCCATCAGCATCGTGGATTCCGGAAGATGAAAGTTGGAGACCACGGCGTCAGGCACGGAGAACTCGTAAGGCGGGAAGATGAACTTGTTCGTCCAGCCGTCGTAAGGCTTGACCTCATGGGTCGTGGTGACGTAGGTCTCAAGCCCTCTGAGCACGGTTGTGCCGACGGCAAGAACCTTGTGCCCTCCGTTCTTGGCCTTGTTGATGATCTCGCAGGCCTCCGGGGTGATGATAAGCCTTTCGGAGTCCATCCTATGCTTGGACAGATCCTCCACATCGACCCTGCGGAACTGGCCGATGCCCATGTGCTCTGTGATGAACGCCTTGTCGATGTCCTTGAGAATCATTCTGTTGAACAACTCGCGGCTGAAATGCGTACCCGCGGCCGGGACGGCGACAGCCCCTTCATGCTTCGCGAAGATGGTCTGGTAATTCTCGTTGTCCTCAGGGGAAATCTTTGACTTCACCCATTTCGGAACCGGGATCTCGCCGAGACTGAAAAGGGAGCGCTTGAACTCCTCGTATGGGCCGTCGTAGAGGAAACGCAGGGTGCGTCCCCTTGAGGTGGTGTTGTCGATGACCTCCGCCACAAGGCTCTGGTCATCACCGAAATACAGCTTGTTGCCGATTCGGATCTTCCTGGCCGGATCCACGATCACGTCCCAAAGGTGCTGCTCGCGGTTGAGCTCCCTCAGCAGGAAAACCATGATGTCCGCTCCGGTCTTCTCCTTCTTGCCGTAGAGACGGGCCGGAAACACCTTGGTGTCGTTGAACACGAAAGTGTCGCCTTTCCCGAAATAGTCGATGATGTCTTTGAATATCCTGTGCTCGATCTCTCCGGTGTCCTTGTGTACGACCATGAGTCTGCATTCGTCGCGCCACCTTGTCGGCTCCTGAGCCACACGTTCCTTCGGAAGAAGGAATTGGAATTGTGAAAGTTTCATATTCGATAACAACCGTTATAGTCAATATTTTAATATACGGAATCGGCCTGAAAAAGGTTTCACTATTCGTGAATGTTCTATATTCTCGCCTCCCTGAACACCTCCACGATGGACGGATAGGTGTTTTTCAGGTAAGGGGAAAGCCCTGATCTGGCGACCCACGCTGCCTTTGTGATGTCCTCGTCCCGCTGTGGGGTGAGATTCACGGGATCGGTGTAGAGCATGTCGTACCACCATGTGTGCTTGAGGTGCCATATTCCGTCACGCCGGTAGCAATGGTCAGTGACGCAGATGAACTTCCGGAGTTCCAGATCACCCACACCGGTCTCTTCCCGGACTTCCCGCAATGCGGTCACCTTGATGTCCTCGCCCGCTTCCTGGTGTCCTTTGGGCAGATCCCAGAGGCCGTTCCTGCGTATCAGAAGCACATCCTCCCGGCGGTTCGACACGAGTCCTCCCGCCGCGTTTACCTCCTTGAACCTGGAACAGAACTGTCTATACGTCTCCTCAATGTCCTCCGTCGGGATGTAGATTCTGGCCAGCGTGTCCGATGTCTCGAACATTGTCACCAAGGAGGTGATGTCAGGGCTCTCTCCGAGATGAAGTTCGACGGAGTTCGGGTCGGACAAGGCCTGCTCCTGAGGAGAGCAGATGATCATGCATCTATTTTCAAGGTAAATTCTGTGCATCCTGTGAGTAAGATATTGGCGTAAAACTATTATATTTGTATGCTATGTGCAAAGTTAAGAATCATTTTCAATGAATATGGAAAACATCGACAGAAAACTTGCTTCCGAGCTTCTCCGCATAAAAGCCGTCCTGCTCAGGCCTGATGAGCCTTTCACATGGGCTTCCGGTTGGCATTCACCGATTTATTGTGACAACCGCAGGATACTTTCCGATCCGGATCTTCGCTCCAAGGTGGCAGGTTGGTTGGCCGGGACAGCTGTCAGTGAGTGCCCTGACGCGGAGATTGTGGCCGGTGTGGCCACCGGAGCGATCGCTCACGGAGTCCTTGCCGCCGACCGGATGGAGAAACCTTTCGTTTACGTGCGTCCGAAACCGAAAGACCACGGAACCGGCTCTCAGATTGAGGGCGTTCTCCCGAAAGGTGCGAAAGTGGTTGTGATCGAGGATCTTATCTCAACGGGGATGAGCAGCCTTGCAGCCGTGAAGGCCTTGCGCGACGCGGGAGCCGAGGTGTTGGGGATGGTCGCCATATTCACTTATGGTTTCGACCTTGCGGCGCGGCGGTTTGAGGAAGAGGGTGTGAGATTGAAGACCCTTTCCTGCTACGACGCTCTGATTGAGGAAGCCACTGCGACTGGCTACGTCAAGGAGTCTGATGTCGAGGTTCTGCGTCAGTGGAGGACGAACCCTTCGGAATGGAATAAGTAATTATAATAATAATGACAGAGATAGCAAGCAAACACGGACTGGTCTCAAAGCAGCCGTTCGAACTGTACATGGCCTTTGTGGACATGCGTAATTTCCTCCAGTTTCTTCCGGAGGACAAGAAGGCGGATGTCGAGGCGGATTATGACACGATCTCCGCGACGGTGCAGGGCTTCAAGATCGGTGTTATGGTCAAGAACAGGACTCCGTACTCCAGCATCGAGTTCATCGACAACGGGGCTCCGTTCCAGTTCGGAGGCACGCTTCATTTCGACGCCGTGCCGAGTGACCCGTCCAAGACGGACTTCTACATCGAGTTTCATGCCGAGTTGAATCTGATGATGAAGATGATGCTTGGCGGAAAGATCCGTGAGGCCATGAACAAGATGGTGGACGGCCTCGTGGCGATGTCGGAAGGCAGGATGCCGGACGGGATCGATGAGGACACTCTCCGTAAGATGAAAGAGAAATTAGACGGGAACCAGTAGATGCAAGGATTGGACGACATCTGTCTGCGGGACATTCTGGCCAGGGCGGTAGGAAGCGGCAGAGCCGAGGTCGCTGTGGGGGCCTTTCATGAACCTGCATCGGTGTCTGTCCGGATCAATCCTTTCAAAGTTGATGATCCCGAGATCTTTGCCAAGGGTCTTTTTGGAGGATATGTCCAAAGGGTTCCGTGGAGTCCGTTCGGGTTTATGCTCGGTGAGAGACCGAGATTCACGTTGGATCCGCTGTTCCATTGCGGGTGCTATTACGTCCAGGACTCTTCGGCTATGGTCGTAGGGAGCATATTCAGAGAATTGCTTCCAATTTGCGGGGATTGTTCCCGACCGGTCAGGGTTCTGGATTTGTGCGCCGCGCCGGGCGGGAAAAGCACGGATCTGGCGGCATCGTTGCGGATGGCTTTCGGGAATGGTTTCCTTCTCGTCTCCAATGAGGTGATGCGCTCAAGGGCTTCCGTTCTGGCTGACAACATGGCTTTGTGGGGCGACCCGAACGTGGTGGTCACGAGTGTGGATCCCAAGGCGTTCGCATGCCTTGAAGGCTTTTTCGACATCATAGTGACAGATGTGCCGTGCTCCGGCGAGGGAATGTTCCGCAAGGACGCGAAGGCTGTGGAGGACTGGTCGGGAAGCACGGTCAACCTTTGTTCGACGAGGCAGAAAAGAATCCTTGCCGATGTCTGGCCGTCTCTTCGGAACGGCGGAGTGCTTGTCTATTCGACATGCACGTTCGAGGAGGCTGAGAATGACGCGATCATGGAATGGACGGCAAACGAATTGGGCGGTGGAATTTGTGAATATGATTATTCGGCGCTTCAGGGCGTGATCGCCACGAGGACCGGAGGATTGCTCGTGCCTGGATTCGTGAAAGGCGAGGGTCAGTTTGTCTCGGCCCTGGTGAAAAACACAGGCTCGTCTGGCTTCCGGCTTCCCGGAAAACCGGCCGTGGGGGCCACGGAAAGGAAAAAGGGGAATCTGCTCATACATATTCCCGAATCCATCGCACGCGAGGTGACTGCCCTTGATCCGTTGCACCCGATTCAGGCAGGAGTGGCCAAAGGTGAACTGAAGGGACGGGATCTGGTGCCGTCGGCGGACTGGGCCTTGAGTCTTGCCTTTCCGGAAGGAAGTTACCCGGTGGCTGATCTGGACCGTGAAGCGGCTCTGAAGTTCCTGCACAGGGACAGTATATTCCTGAAAGATGCTCCGAAAGGTTTTGTGTTGGTCCGTTTCGACGGACACCCGCTCGGTTTTGTGAAGAATCTTGGCACCAGATGCAACAACCTGCACCCTCAGGGCCGTAAAATCAAAATGGATGTGTAAGTTTATGAATATGAAAAGGATATTATCAGTGATTTTGGCCGTCATGGCCTTTCTTCCTCTTTCGGCGCAGACCAAACCGACGCAGAAGGAATATCTTGACCGGTATCAGCTGCTGGTCTCCAAACTTGGTGCCGACGGTGTGGGTATAGAGACCCTTCTCCAGCGTTGGGGAAAGGATTATCCGGAGGACACGGACATGCTTTTGGGCAAGTTCACGTACTATCTGACCAAGAGCCAGTCCTCTTCGATCGAGGTCATGGATGCCACCAAATATCTTGGCAACGCTCCTGCCTTGACTTTGAAGGACACGCTCGGAAGGGATGTGAACTATTTTCAGGTTGTGTCCTACGATGACGAGCTGTTCGGAAAGGCGACCCAGGCCATTGAGAAGGCCATTGAGCTGAATCCCAACCGTTTGGATCTACGTCTGTTCAAGATCTCGGCCTTGATCGGCTATGAGAAGGACAGCCCGGACATGGCGTTGGCCGGACTCAAGGCTCTGATTGACTACAATGGCCACAGCCACCCGAAATGGGAATATCCTGACGTGGTTGAGGCCGGCGAAGACCTTTTCCCTTCCGTGATGCAGGAATATTGCTACGCTTTCTTCAAGATCGGCACTCCGCATTGCTTCGACGCTTTCAAGGAACTGTCGGAGAAGATGTTGGCCTATTATCCCGGCAACACTGTCTACATGACGAACATCGGCTCGTACTATCTTGTCTATAAGCATGACAGCAAGAATGCCCTCAAGATGTACAACAAGGTCTTGAAGAAGAGTCCTGACGACTACACCGCCATCAAGAACTGCGTCCTTCTCGCCCGCAACGACAAGAACACAAAGCTGGAGAAGAAATACCTCCCGATGCTCGTCCGCGTCACCACCGACGAGACCGAGAAACTCTCCGCCCAGGCCCGATTGGATGCTTTGAAATAATTTCCTGTGAGCCTTGCTTTGTCCGGTTTTGTTAATTTGCCGCTTACTTAGTAACATTCAAAAAATAACCTGCATCATCTTAAGGAATCTTTTCGGTCTAGATCTCTTTTCTCATCAGTCATGTGCCACCGGCACACTCCTTCTTCAAAAAAAAGATCTATCCTCGAAAATCTTCTCTTAATCTGAAGCAACTTATTTTTTTCATGTTCCTTAACAGCCTAAGGTCTCAATGTTTTTTTATGGTCTTTCCGGTGCGGTGACTTTGCTCGTAGAGTTCGAGGGAGTTGATGACGTTCTGCCAGATGCTGTAGAGGCCGCCGGCGACGGAGGTTACCGGGGTCATGTAGGAGTAGCCCAGCCAGATAAGGAAGCCGGAGTTCTTCTGTCCGAGGGCCTGTCCGGCGGTGATCTCGTCAGGTCTTGTCACCTTGTGGTCCTTGCTTCCGTTGGCCTTTCTTCCGGCCAGTCTCCCGACCGCGAACTGGAGGATTGTGCAGACCAGTGAGATGACTCCTATCATCATCGCTGTCCAGACGGAGATTCCGCTGTTCATCAGCGACCTTGTCGCCAGATAGATGGAAAATGTCAGTGCCATCCCCCAGCAGTAGAACGCCCAGCCGGTGAAACGCATGAGCCATCGTTGGAGTCTTTTCGTCGTGTAGCGTATGAGCCAGGCCAGAAGAAGCGGCAGAACCAGCAAAGGGAACACTCTCGCACTGATCGCTGTGAATCCTTCGATGAACGAGGCTCCGGTGTCCGGGTTGACGATCGGGATGGTTATAGGGAGAATCACCGCGACAGCGATGTTGATTAATACTACGTACGAAACTGTGTCTGAAAGACTTCCGCCTAATTTGCTTGTGATCACTCCGGCTGCCGCGGCGGTCGGGCAGATGAGGCAGAGCATGGCACATTCGGCGAGGATTCTGAGATCTCCCGAAGGCATAGTCGCGACCAGCCATGTGAGAGGGACGAATGTCACAATCTGGAAAGCCAGCACTATGAAGTGCCATTTCCGGAATTTTAGATCGTGAGGCGAGATCGTGTTGAACTGAAGGAACAGCATCGTGGCCATAAACACTGGCTGGACATCCTTGGCGAATTTGGAGAAACCCGGCTCAAAGCTCCGGGCCAAAGGATTGACAAAGAACAGGATCAGGTACGAAGAGATCCCGATGATGATTGCCAGCGGCAACATCCAATCCTTGATGAATTTCACAACTTTCGCCATACTCTCTGACTGTGCTCGCAAACTTACGTGCCCGGTGCGGTTCACCACGCCACGGTTTGCGGCGACAAAGATAGTGAAAGCCCCCGACCAAAAAAAATCCGCAGGTGTTTTGCTTATGGAACGAGAAAATAAGAAGGTTACTATATGTTCAGAAGTAGGTTGGACTTGATGTTGTCGATCATATTCCGTGGCACACCGCATTCTTTGGCAATCCCGGTCCATCTGGATGCGGCTTCGCTCACTTGGTCTATTATTTCGGCCGCGTTCTTGATGTTGTTTGAGGCGGCACATTCCAGCAAGTCTTTTCTGGTGACGCCATCGAATTTTCCGTTGATGGACATTTGATGTGTTGCGGTCCAAAACCCGGAAGGGTTGTAGGCGTACCCCATATCGTAAGCCGGAGAAAGTCTCCAAGCGCCACTTTCATCCATCAGGAATGAAATATTCTTGGTGTGGTCATCCTGATTCCTTGCCACCACATTGAACACCATCCGTCGGAACATCTCCTGCGCTTGGGAATATGGTAGCCTCAAGCGCCGCATCACGGTGAACGCCTGCTCGTATGAATATCCTCTCCGGAGGCGGAAATCGTAGTGAGCCATGCCGCATAATGTCTGCATGTGTATCTTGTGGCCGTTCTCCCTGTCGAACCTCTTGGTGAGGAAATGAGCCCTGCCATTCTCCTCGATCAGTGAACACTCTGACATCTCTATTCCGCATTCTCTGACCAATTTGTAGAAAGAATATTCCAGCCTTCCGAAGTTCTCGGTCTGTTTGAATCCGGCTTCGGCGGTCACCCCGTCCAATTTTATAAGGTAATAATCAAATCCTTCCCGGGCTGCGACCTGCCCTGAACGAACCTCTCCGGTGTCTTTGTTGTAGGCGATTATGGCTTTGGCTCTCTGTCCTCCGGCGGATGTTCCGAGGCGAAGAATCTCCGCGATGGCTGCTTTTCTGTCTTGATTCAAGTTGGCGCCGAACGCTTCCTTTTTTGAGAGGGCTTCTTTTGCGACTTCGACCAGGGAGTCTATTTCTATACGAATGTCCGGGTCGGTCTCCGGGCTTGTCGCCGGCTCGAATTCCAAAGCTCCCATACATCTCTTTCCGAGAAAACACAATGTTTCCACCGGGTTTCCTGAAGTCCTTCCGGTCAGCGCCAACCATCTGTCAAACAAGGCACGTCCATAGGTGTCAGGGAGTGAATCCGCCAACATCCCCGGCAGACCATTGAAGGTCTCCCAATCCAAACCGCTGAATGAATATACACGTCCTTGCCTTACGGGCATCATCAGAGGAGATGGCTCGATGTTTTTACCGGCAAATTCTTTGTCATATTCAAACAGGGCCACATTGCGTCCGTTATCCCAGCGGAAAGTTCCGACATTCTGCCCGAACATCCTGACTTTAGCCACATCTACCATTCCGATTCCTCCTTTTCGGTCTTGATCTTGCCGACCGCGCGTTTCCTTGAACTCTTTTTGCCGGCGTTGACTAATTCGTAATATTCACTGGGGCTCAGCCGCTCCTCGGTGATGAGGCTTTGGATTGTGTCAAGTTCGCCCAAAACCCTCATAACGCGTAGCAGTGACTCAAATGAGCCGATCTCGCCGTTTTCTATCTTCTTTACTGAGGACAGCGAGATGTCCGCTTCCTCGGCAAGGCTTTTCTGCGTTATGTTCTGCCTTAGTCGGACTGATTTTAGTTTTTCCCCAATCCGCCTTTGCACCTGCGTGTCTGATAGACTGTAAATATCGTCCATAAGGGTTTGAATTTGAACTGTTGCTCCGCAAATATAGTGATAATGGTTTAATATTAAGCTATAATGAAATCTTTATTTCGCCAAGGTGACCTTCCCTGTGACGATTGCTTTTTGCCTTGACTGAAAAGGCTTCCGCCCAGGTTCGGTTTGATGCGTTGAAACAGGCATCGCCTTGATTTCTATTTGATTGGATAAACATTTACTGAAAGTTTACAACCTTGTGGTCCACAAAGTTGTGAACTTTTAGTTTATTTGTTTATATTTGCGTAAAAATCAAGTTTATGGATAAGCCATTTGTCTACGGAATAGCGGTGTCCGGAGATAATTTCACGGACAGGAAAAAGGAGACCAAACGCCTGAAAATGAATTTTGAGTCAGGCGTCAACACCATTCTGATTTCGCCCCGGCGTATGGGCAAGACATCTATAGTCGGCAAGGTTATGTCTTCTATGACTGATCCAAAGATCAAAGTTGTTATGATGGACATATACGATTGCAGAAGTGAATCTGATTTTTACGAGCGGTTCGCGGCTTCCATAATAAAAGGTGTGGCCGGCAAGGTGGAGAATATGATCGCATATGTCCGGGAATTTCTTGGACGCTTCTCTGCCAAGGTTTCGGTAAGTCCGGATCCATCGCTGGATTATTCCCTTTCCTTTGGTATTTCACCCAAGGCCACGGATGCTGATGAGATCTTGAATCTTCCTCAACGGATAGCATCAAAGAGGGGAGTACATATTGTGGTATGTATTGATGAGTTCCAGCAGATCGGGGAGTTTCCGGATTCGTTGACTGTCCAGAAAAGGTTGCGCGGAGTCTGGCAACATCAGGAAAATGTTTCTTACTGTCTTTTTGGAAGTAAGAGACATTTGATGGAAAAGATCTTCCAGAGAAAGAGTATGCCGTTTTATCAATTCGGCGATATGATCTTTCTTGACAAGATCTCCACAGGCGACTGGATTGATTATATATGCTCCAGATTCGAGAGCCGTTCGATGACGATAACGAGAAGCCAGGCCGAAAAGATATGTATGCTTGTGGAAAACTACTCATCGTATGTTCAGCAACTGTTCTGGAACGTTATGATTGAGGCGGATAAGGTTGTGTCTGACGCTGATATAGACGCAGGGTTCGAAGAATTGCTTCATCAGACGTCATCTCTGTTTATGGAACAGATCGGGTCCCTTACTTCTTATCAGATGAATTTTCTCAAGGCGGTCGTTGATGGGGTGCATTCCGGTTTCACATCATCGGACGTTCTTGCAAGATATTCATTGGGAGCGAAATCAAATGTCGCAAGAATACAGAAGGCTCTGATTGAAAGGGAGTTGGTAGAGAAGAGAGGCAAGCTGATATTTGCCTCTGACCCTGTTTTCTCCACTTGGTTCAAAAGAGAATATTCCCGTTAGGGGGAAAAGGTGTGTTTTTGTTTTCTATCTTTGAAGCTGTTTTGAATTGTTTGAAATGTTCTTTGAGGTGAAAAATCTTCATTTTCTTCCCGCTTCTTCAGTCAGATAGCACCGCTATCTTCCTTGGAAGAAGCGGTCGAAACTGAAGTTTTTCACTCTCAAACCTTCAAACAAACAATTCAAAACAGCTTCTTGTAATTTGCAATTATTATATGAGAAAGATTTTGATGATTCTGGCGCTGATGGCTGTCGCGGCGGTGACACTTAAGGCGCAGACCGGGGCGTGGACAGGTAAGTTGAAGGTGTCGGGCGTGGAGCTGGCGCTTATATTCAATATAGGGGAAGAGTCCGCCACGCTTGATGTGCCGGATCAGGGTGCGAAGGATATTCCGGTTGAGGTGTCGAGGGATGCTGTGGGTGGAATCACGCTGAATGTGCCGGCGATCAACGCTTCGTTCAAAGGGTTGTGGGCAGGGAAGGTCATCGCGGGGACTTTCACCCAGCACGGGATGTCGTTCCCGATGACGCTTACGCCTGGTGCGCCGGTCGTCAGACGGCCTCAGACACCTGTGGGACCATTCCCTTATGCTACCGAGGAAGTGTCGTTCTCCAATGGGGACGCTGTGCTGAAAGGAACGCTGACGCTTCCTGAGAACTGTGACCGGAAGACTCCTGTGCTGATTATGGTGACGGGCAGTGGTCTCCAGAACCGGGACGAGGAGGTGTTCAGCCACAAGCCGTTCGCTGTCATCGCGGATGCTTTCGCGAGGGCGGGGATCGCCACGCTGCGATACGATGACCGGGGATTCGGGGAATCGACAGGAGATGTTGTGCTTTGCACGACAGAGGATCTGAAGAACGATGCCCTGGCTGGAGTTCGGCTTTTGAGGGAGCGGTTCGACAAGGTGGGTGTTTTGGGCCGCAGTGAGGGAGGAAGCATCGCCTTGATGCTTGCGGCTGATAATCAAGTAGATTTTGCCATCAGTCTTGCCGGGATGATAGTCTCCGGTGCCGAGACATTGTTGGAGCAAAACAGGCATGCGTTAAAGTCCGCGGGTCTGCCGGAATCGGAAGTCGAAGCCTACTGCGGACTATTGTCGAACACGTTTGAGGCCATTAAGAATGGAACTCCGTTTCCTTCAGCTGATGCTTATGCTCTTTCGGATGCATTGAGACAGAATTATTTGGCTGCGTCACAGCAGTTCTCTACACCTTATATGAAATACTTCATAGCCTTGGATCTGTCGCAGAGACTCTCTGCGGTAACCTGCCCGGTAATGGCTCTCAATGGAACAAAAGACACTCAAGTCCAATGCGATAGGAATATGAAAGCGTTGAAGGCCGCTCTCCCTTCTGGCGGCAAGAACATCATCCACGTCGAAGAAGGCCTGAACCACCTCTTCCAGCACTGCGTCACCGGCGAGGTCTCTGAATATAAAAGCATCGAGGAGACCTTCTCCCCGGAAGTCCTTTCCGAGATGATCGCTTGGATCAAGACGCTTTGATTGGCGGACACCTTGCGTTAGAACCTTGGTTCTACGCACGGAAGACGTGTTTAAGCACGTTTGTGCGTGGATGGGCTTGACTGCTCACGGACTGTATTCACTAAAGCTTCACGCCTTCAAGTTCGAGGAGAAACCTCTTTGCCGGAAGGCCGCCGCCATAGCCGGTAAGGCTTCCGTTGCTGCCTATGATGCGGTGGCAGGGAGCGAAGATCGAAATGGAGTTCGAGCCGTTGGCTGTGCCTACCGCCCTTACTGCCTTCGGGTTACCAATCATCTCGGCCACCCAGCCATAGTTCCGGGTCTCCCCGTAAGGGACTTCCAGCAGGGTGTTCCAGACTTTTTCCTGAAACTCGGTGCCGACGAACAGAAGCGGCAGATCGAATGTCTTGCGTCCCCCGGCAAAATATTCATCGAGCTCTTGTGCGGCCTTTGCGGTGATCTCCGAGGGAATGTCCGTCATCACCGCATTCAGACTCCGCTCCAATCGTCTGTCCGCCAGCAATCTATGCTCTTCCGCAATCCAGTCGCAAAGGCAAAGCTTGCCATCGAACGACCCGAGCAGCAGATTACCGCACGGTGAATGATATGTCTGTGTGTTGATTGTCTTTTTCATTTTAATTAAACATATCATCTGATGATATGTTTACGAAGATAAGAAAATTCTAATAAGTTGTCCATTTCTGCTGTGCTGCATGAAATAATGAAACGTTAGAACAGGATTATGCTTGAATTCTTTTAATTTAGTAACATTCAAAAAATAACCTGCATCATCTTAAGGAATCTTTTCGGTCTAGATCTCTTTTCTCATCAGTCATGTGCCACCGGCACACTCCTTCTTCAAAAAAAGATCTATCCTCGAAAATCTTCTCTTAATCTGAAGCAACTTATTTTTTTCATGTTCCTTAACAGAACTTAACAAAAAAGTGAAGCTTATTTGGCGGTGTGAGGAAAATAGAATACCTTTGCCACATAAATAACAAATGGTATGGGGAAGTTGGAACTTGTGTTGGAGACTGATAAGGTCTGTATGTATTCGCCTAAGTATGACGGTGAAGAACAAAATGAGTTTAGGTAGTTTCTTCTTGCCAATCGGTCTCACGGGCATCCGCAGTTGAAAAAATTCTTCGGTGCAATACTTTCTGTCATCGAGAAAATGGGAGAGACCGGTGCTCTTCAGCGATATTTTCGTCCCGAAGGCGGAAATGTTAAGGCTCTTCCGACATATGTTGATATTCCTCGAATGAACAGAAAGATAGGAAAGATGAGACTTTATTGCCTTCGACTATCTGACAGAATCTTGATTTTAGGAGGAGGCGCGGTTACGACTTCGCAATCATATGAAGAAGATCCTGTCCTATTGGCGATTGTTGGAGATTTGCGGGATATTGAGTGCCAAATCAAGGCAATCGTTAGACAAGCGGATACGGATTTTGAAGACTTTGATGCACTCAAACGAATTGTTGAGACCATTACAATATAGATACCTTATGAAAATCGATCCTCTGTTTAAAGATTGCCTCGCTGATGTGGCCCCGGAGATACGGTCCGAGGTTCGCCTTAATATGGATATTGCAAATCGTATCTATGATATTCTTCAGGAAAAGAATATGACACAGCGTGAATTCGCTGCATTGATGGGGAAGAGCGAATCGGAGATCTCAAGATGGCTGACTGGAAGTCACGGATTCACGACTACTTCCATCGCGAAGATTTCGGCGGTTCTTAATGAACCGATTGTGGAAGTGAAGCATAAACCAGATGTCAATATTCAAATGAGACTTACTTCCATTAGTGAAGAAAGTTTTATGATGTCTCCAGGCAAGATTGCCGATGATGCGAATTCGGAAGCCATACAACTTGGATTCTCCAACCAGATTCAACCAGATGTGGAGAATAATAAGATGACTCTTATTTTTGGTACAAAATACGAGTTGGAAGGAGAAGTTATCCTTGAAAGTGTTTATCGATTTGAATTTGAAGTAAAAGACCTTGCTCGGTTCATAAATACAGATGACAACAATAATATCACGATATCGCACATTATGCCTCACCTTATAAGTGTGGCTATCGGTACTATGCGTGGAATCTTGGTTGTAAAGACTGCTGGAACCAATTTGTCAAAGTTTCCGCTTCCTATGATTGATCCAAATCAACTAAGCGCGAATCTTTCAAGTCCTCAGGAATGATTCCCCGTGAGAATCAGAACGAAACCGCAATGGCCTTGGCGAGGGATGAGGCATCGGCCAGTTTCCCCTCCACCTCTTCGGGTGAGAGGTAATCCAGATTCCAGGCGGCCACGGTGGTGATCTCGCCCAGACCCCAGAGCGAAGACAAGGCCTGCAGATAGGTGCTGCCTTGCTCTCTGGTGCTGCCCGTCGGGATATTCATTCCTCTTGTGGTTATGTACATCACTTTCTTGCATCGGCACAGTCCCGTGCAGGTCTGGCCGTTGTCCGTGAAGGTCACTCCGTAGAGGGACATATTCTCGAAAAAGGCTTTCAGCGCGGCAGGGAAGCTCATATCCCAGAAAGGGGCGGCTATCACAATCCTGTCGGCCGCCGCGATCTTTCGGGCGAGCGCGACTGTGGCTTTCGGGACAATGCCGGAAGACCTCTCGGCAAGGCTCTGTGGTGTCAGCGGTAGCAAAGCCACCTCGTTAACATCAATGCTCTCAATGTCGTACCTTGACGAAAGCACTTCCTTCGCCGCGTCGAGTATCCTTCTTGTTCTGGACTCCGGTCTCATACAGGAGTCGATAATCACCAGTTTCTCCATATCGCAAAGATAGTTATTCTTGCGGGAACGCTGTCTTGGCTGCAATAGTCTCCTTTGAGTCCGCCTGAATCTCAAACGGGATGCTTCGACTGCGGACAACCGAGCGCGCGAAGATATTGAATGCTGTGTTGGCACTCATCCCAAAATCCTGACAAAGGGCATCGAACTGCCTTTTTATATCGGCATCCATCCTGATAGTAACCGCTGCTTGTCCCATAATAAAAAGATTATTTATGCAAATATATTCACACCTGGAATACCTACTTGCCGGCAGTCAAGCCGATGGTGTTTTAGGTGCGTATGGTTTTTCGCACCTGGAAGAGCGGTCTCCGATTGTTTCTTATAGGACAGATAATGAACGGCAGAAGGCTTTTTCCTGTACCAAACGTCTGCCGTAACTTTGTTGGTATGCCAAACAATTTCTTAGATGAATATATCAGTTATCTCCTGTTAACCTTTCTCCGTTTTCTGCGACTATAACAGAAAACGGTGATAATGATCGCAATGATTATTTCTGCAGTTGTTGCAGCGGTGCAGGGCATCGGCGGGCCGTCGGAGGAACGGACGGCGGACATTGAGTGCGTGTATGAGTACCGCACATCTGATGACAAGGGACGGGAGGATGTATATTCCACAATCCTTCAGGTCGGGAAGCGGTCGGCGAAGTTCGTTGACTATTCCACGTTCCAGCTTGACTCGGCAAGAACGTCCGGTGCCTCGGAAGATCAGGTGGAGGCGTTCCGTCTGCGGGAGGAGAAGAAGGCGCAATATTTCGACTATGCTATCTTCCAGAACGAGCCGGCGGGGAATATGACGGTTTACGGGACGATAATTTCGGACAGATATTCATACACGGAAGATTCCAAGGCGATGAAATGGACTTTGGCGGATGACGAGAAAACTATCTGCGGCTACCAGTGTCACAAGGCCGAGTGTGAATATGGCGGAAGGAAGTGGACGGCGTGGTACAGCCAGGATATTCCCGTGTCGTATGGCCCGTGGAAATTGTGCGGGCTGCCGGGGTTGATTCTGGCGGCGGAAGATTCAGATGGAGCCAATAAGTTCGAGGCCATCATCCTGCGCAACGGGGCATCGGCCATAACCTCGGTTTCCGACAAGAATATTACCACCACGACAAGAGAAAAGTTCGTGAAAGCGAAGAATATGTTCGAGTCCGACCCGATGGGGAACCTGCCTCCGGAATCAATCAGCGAGATGTCCATCCATAAATATGACGACGGCAGCAGATCTATTCACATCAACGGTGTCCAGCTGCGCCTGCGTACCAACGGGTATGTTCCGCTTGAACTGAAATAGCGACTGCCATTGAATGTCTGAATATGAGACGCATAGTCACTTGTGTCATATTCATCCTCGTCTCTGTGATGGCCTTGGCGCAGCAGGATGCGATAAAAGGTTGCGTGAAGGACTCAGACGGGAATCCCGTGCCCGGCGCGATAATAAAGGCGACATCCTCCTCGACGATTCTTGGCTACACGACATCGGACGACAAAGGCGGGTATTCGCTTTCCGTTGAGAGGAAAGGAGATGTCGTCGTTTCCGTGGATTGCCTTGGCTATGAATCGTCTTCCGTGATCTTACACAAAGACACGTCCGGGACGTGCGACTTCTCCTTGAAAGAGAAGAGGATAGGCCTTAAGGAGGCCGTTGTCAGGGCTCCGGCGATCCGGCAGCTCGGCGACACTCTTTCCTATGCCGTCTCTGCTTACACCACACGGTCGGACTACACCCTGAAGGATGCCCTGAAAAGGCTTCCGGGAATCGATGTCGAGGAGTCCGGACGGATAAAGTACCTCGGCAAGGACATATCCGGATTTTACATCGAGGAAATGAACCTGCTTGGCGGCAAGTACAACATCGCCACTTCTGGAATCCCGGCTGCGTATGTGGACTACGTCCAGGTTCTGAGCAACCACAAGGAGGCGGCCATTGACAGGAACACCTTCTCCGATGACGTGGCGATCAATGTAAAGCTCAATGACAAGGCCAAGATAAAGCCGGTCGGCTCATACGAGGCCTCCGCCGGTTATGGAGACCGTTGGCTGTATTCAGCCAAGGGCTCGGCGATGCTGTTCCGCGCGAAGACACAGGTGATAGCGTCGTTGGATGTCGGGAACATCAAAGGGTTCGCCTTGGATGAAGGCACGGACTTCCTTAAATCGGAGAGTGACGTGACCGCCGTCAAAAGACTGGCCGGAGGCTTGTCTGCATCGCACCCTCCAATGAAAGCCGACAGGTACATCAGCCCGTCAGATATGGCCGTGACAGTCAATGCGATCCATAAGGTCGGCAAATACTCGACGATCAAAGGCAACGCAGGTTACAGTTCGGCGAGGAGTGACTATTCATATTCATTCAAAGGGCAATATTATGATGAGGGCAACGAGATTGTGATGTCGCAGACTACCTCTCCGAGAACGAAGACGCAGCGCCCTTGGCTTTCCCTTGAGTACCAGAAGAACTCCGACAAATGCTTCATCAGAGAGAAGTTGCACGGGAATATGGATTTTACCCGCTCCGCCGTGCCGGTTGAACTTAACGGCGAGATGTCATCCCAGTCCCAATCCCTCAACAGTATGGATTTCGGAAGCGACTTCAGTGCCAGATGGCGTAAGGACAAGCTGCTGTGGAGCGTATCTTCCGATATGGCATATTCCGCTTCACCGTCATATTCATTGAATATATCGTCAGGTGATGGCGGCATATTGCAGTCGGTTTCAGGTGAGGTGTTTTCTTCGGAGAACACAGTCTCCGCAGTGTGGAAAAAGCGCCATAACAGGATATATATACCATTGATATTCAATACTCAAACTGACTGGCTGAAAACGGACAGAACTGGCGATGGCTTGACGAACGAGGACAACGATTTGCACGTGACCAAGGCGGCGCTATCCTTCTCCCCTCAGTACGAGTACAGTCTGCGGGATTTTGTGCTGCGCGCGGAAGTGCCGGTCCGTGGCGACGCGATCTGGCGAGGAGGTGATATGACTGAATATTTTTCCGTATGTCCTGAGCTGTATCTCAACTGGCGGCTCTCCGCACGTTCCACTGTCAGGACTGAAGTGTCATATTCCAGAAACATCGGTGATGTCCTGGATTTCCTGACACGACCGGTTCAAATCGACAGAACTACTTTGCGGATGGTACCGGGGATGGCCTCGGACAGCAAATATCTGACAGCCAACGCTCATTACGATTTCAAGATTCCTTTGAGCCAATGGTTTGTCAATGCCGACCTTGCCTATGTCAGGAACTGGAGGAACCTGCTTCCGTCCGTCACGGTGAGCGGCGGCAGCATATTGAATGACCGCGCGCTTGTCCCCAATGTGTCGGACAATATAATCGCTCAGATCGGTGTGACCAAACAGATCGCGCCGATCAGGACCAAGGTGTCCCTGAACGGATCATATCTGCACAATGAGGGCCGGACAATGCAGAACGGGCAGGTGATGGATTTTACAGGAAACAGTCTGGTAATTTCGCCGTCAGTATCCTCACATCCTGTAGGTTGGCTGGAACTTAATTATTCCGGCGACTTCAGCCGTACATCGTCAAGATACGAGGGCGTGGCAAAAAGCTATGACTCAAGAAGTCACGAGATGTCCATCCGTGTGTCTCCGGCGCAATCCCTGATTCTCAGCGCGGCGACCGAGATCACCAGAAAACAACTCACGGACGATGTGTTCAAGACGATGACGCTGCTCGATTTCGGCCTTGTCTGGAAGCACAAGGCCTGGAAGTTGTCCCTCGACCTGCGCAACGCCCTAGACCAACGGAGTTACAGCTACACCCTCTACGACTCAATCAACACTTTCACCTACGAATGTGCCCTGCGCGGCCGCGAGGTCGTCTTCGCTGCGGTTTTGACTATATGATATGTTATAAATTACTTATGAATATGTTACGTGCGATTATCATTTCGTTGGCCCTGATGCTGCCCGCAATAATGACGGCCAAGGAGAGCTATGTCATTCAAGACAGCCCGGACGGACCTTGCCTTGTGAAATGGATTGGAAAAGAATCCGTTGTTGATTTCAACCGTTCTCCGGCGCTGCGCTCGGTAAAGGTGATCGGAGAGATGGCCTTTGAAATGAACAACCATATTCGCAAGGTCTTATTGCCGGAAGGTCTGACCATAATCCGCAAGCGGGCGTTCAACACCTGCGAGAATCTGGTTACAGTGGAGATGCCGTCGTCTGTAAAGGAAATCGGGAACAGTGCTTTCAATATGGATAGGAAACTTGAATTGAAAGCGTTGCCCGACAGCCTCGTATCTATAGGAGAGTGGGCTTTCTGGGATTGCACTAAAGTGGCGATTTCTGTGATCCCGGAGTCGGTACAAGTCATAGGACGGCTGGCTTTTACCTGTTGTGAGGGCATCAGGACACTGACGTTTCTTAATAGGATGAGAGTCATCAATGACAGGACGTTTTCTGGCTGCAAGAATATTGAAAAGATCGAGTTCCCCGACGGTCTGGAGGAAATTTCTGATTTTGCGTTCGCGCGTTGCGTAAACCTCACGGAACTTCAATTTCCAGCATCATTGAGAAAAATAGGTTACAGGTCATTCGCGAACTGCTCCTCTTTGGGAAAGGTGATTTTCAAGTCCACACCAACAATTGACGACACCGCTTTTGACAATTGCGAAAAACTTTAGCGGAATCTTGTTAACTTTCGTCCTGATTTTGCGACTTGCAGATGAAGGCGGTCTGAAAGCCGCTTTGAAGGAATATGACAGAACAGGAATTCGGAAATATCGCACGGGAGCATAACGGCAGGCTGAAAGCGCTGGCAAGGCGTTTCAGCCGGGCGGCCGATACGGCCATCGACGAAGAGGACATTGTTCAGGAGGTGCTGATCGCTTTCTGGAACCTCTCCGAGAAAGGCTACCCGGTGCGGAACGCCGAAGCGCTTCTGGTCAAGATAACGAAGAATATCTGCGTCTCGCATTACCGGAAACGGCGCCTTGAGACTGAATCGATTGCGGGCGATGTCTTTCCGGGCGGAACATCCGCCGCCGTCGAAGTCGAGCGGGAGGACGCGGCCAGACTTAGAAAAGAATTCTACGGCAGTTTGACCCCGTCTGAACGGGAATATATGCGGATGAAGGAGGCCGGGAACTGTACTTTGGACGAAATGTCCGCAAGCACCGGCAAGGACAAGTCCGTGATAAAGGCCTTGCTCTCAAAGGCTAGGCGCAAGATGAAGGAAATATTAAAGGAGCAATGAATATGATACAGGATAACAGAACATTGGCGGAACTTAAGAACGCTTACCTTTCCGACGCCTCCGCGGCCGAGTTCGACAGAATCGTGCGTAAGTCGGAATCCCGCAGGCGCAGACCGATAGTCTGGGGGACAATGCTGGCGGCAGCGGCCTCATTGGCATTGATCCTCACATTGAACCTCCGCGACAGCAAGTGCGGGTTCGACGGAATCGAGATAGCGGAAGGAATCCAGCAGATAATGAACCTCAACACTGACAACGTCAGGTCGGTCACCGCAACTCCCGAAGGTAACCGTGTCATTCTCACAGCATTGATGAAAGACGGAAGCGAGTGTTCTTACGTGATGCGCAGGGAAGACGGCGCCAGTGCGGTCTCTATCACGGCGATGAAATAAGTTGCTCTGCCAATGGGCTATATTTCTTTTCTCATCAGTCATGTGCCACCGGCACACTCCTTCTTCCAAAAGAAATCTATCCTCATAAATCTGACACAAAATTTAGTTCAACTTATTTTTTAACGCTTACTAAAAATCAATAAACCATGTTAGGAATATTTTTGAGTGCGATATGCGCGTTGAATATCAATGCCTCCGCGATGACGGCAAGTGTGGACACGCTTGACAGGTATATTATCAACAATCAGGCAGTTGGCAGGTTTGACGGCAGCCAGCTTGTCGGCAAGACGATAAGTTATTACAAAATCGTTCTCACCAAAGGCAATTCTGAGAGCGAGATTGTAAGACTGCACGTAATCCGTACCGATGGCCGGAAAGCGAAAGTGATTGAGGTCAAGTCATCCGCCGACGGTGAAGAAGGGGGCGTTGGAAACGTTGAGACAGTCGTCACTATCGATGGTAAGACTTACACCAATGCGAATTCCACGATAATCTCGTCTAAGGCTGCGATTTATATCATCAACGGCAAGAAATGCGACAAGGAGGCCCTGACCAAAATCAAGCCAGAATCCATCGCCTCGATGACCGTCTATAAGCCCGGCTGCAAGGAAGCCGTGGAACTTTCCGGCAGGAAAGATGTCGCGGTCATCAAGGTCGTGACTAAATGAGCATAAAGGCTCGGTTGTTCTTGGGTTATATTCATAAAGAAATGAAAAAGGTTTGTATTGCGGTGCTTCTTTTGTTCGGCGCCGTTTGCTTGAATGCGCAGTCGTTGACTGATTGCGAGAATGTTGTCAAAGAGACGGTTAATGCCGTAAACAGTTATTCTTCGGAGGCTCTTCGGCCATACTTGGCCTCGGATTTTGAGTGCTCCGGTCAGAAAGGCGATGTCGCCAGTCTTGTGCTGAATGCCATCTTCGGGAAGTTGGAACAGTCGAATGACAGCATCGCTGAATATAAAAAGGTGTCCGAGCGTCATGGCGGCAATACGCTGACGCTGGTATATTCGTTCACATATTCAAAACTTGGTGAAAGGACCACGACTTTTGTATTCAACGACGAGAATAAGATCAAAAGTCTTGAGTTGCTGAAGGCGACGGTCAAGCAGGCTGACAAGGGGTTCAAGTTTGAGAAACCTCAAGCCAAGGTAATCACAATTCCGATAACATTGACAAAGAACAATATGATTGTCACTCAGGCTGCAATCAATGGAGAGAAACATAATTTCATCATTGACAGCGGCTGCCCTATACTTTATCTGAACAGCAAGTATTTCAGAGGAAATGATGACGAAGAGGGAGCGCGCATGAGTTCATCTGAGGACGTCAATGGAAAAATTAGCGGCGGTCAGGATGTCATTACAGTTGATTCCTTTGATTTCAATGGAATACGTGGGAATGGGATGAAGGTTATGACTTCTGACCTGTCTCATCTGGAAAACGGCACAGAGGTTTACGGCCTAATCGGATATGACGTTTACAAGGACTATGACCTGCTGTTCGACTATAAGCATAAGACCTTGACTCTCATTGATCCTGATTATACGGAGACCATTTTGAAAGAGCATAAGTATGAATATGAGGAGGTGCCTTTTGAAATGAGCAAGGCTATGCGTCATATTCCGCTCATCAATGCTCGGATAGATACGGTCAGCCTCGCATTGGGAATTGACTGCGGAGCCGGAAATAATCTTATTGACTCCAAGCGATGGGATGAGTTCGAGAGTATGCTGAGGAGAGTGAAGACGACAAAGCTGAAAGGCATCAGCAATGACGAGGGTGCGGAGGTCCACGTCGGAAAATTAAAGAGTCTCAAGATTGGTGGCAAAACCTTCCGGCACACTCAAACCGTGTTCAATAACATCAGCCATTTCAACAGGAACAAGGACGAAAGAATCGACGGCCTCATCGGTTACGAAGTCCTGTCAAGACAGAAGACGATTCTGTCCTACAAGAACAAGAAGCTGTTTTTCATAAAGTAACACAGGAGAGACATTGCTGAAACTGACAGGCTGGGGATGAGTAAGGTATGCCAGTTTAATCATTGTACTCTTGAGGCGGCTTTTCTGTACCAACTATTGTCCCACCCTCCGTTGGTACCCCGGAAGGCCATCCCCTGTACCAAACGCCAGATATAGCTTGGTTGGTACCCCGGAAGGCCATCCCCTGTACCAAACGCAGGATATAACTTGGTTGGTACACCAGAAGAGTGTTTCCTGTACCGATGGCGTGCCTTAATCCATTCGCTACACAGAAAGGCCTTCCGCCGTACGTTTTTCTGTCCGTAATAACCAGTTGGTGCCCCGATCCTCCAGGTGTGCGAAACCATCCACACCTAAAACCGCATCCTCCTGACAGCGATAGGGTTGCCCTTCCAGGTGCGGTCATATTCGCACACCTGCGAGACACCGGCCTTGTTGCAGAGCATTCTATTGGTGCCCCGATCCTCCAGGTGTGCGAAACCGTCCACACCTAAAACCGCATCCTCCTGACAGCGACAGGGTTGCCCTTCCAGGTGCGGTCATATTCGCACACCTGCGAGACACCGGCCTTGTTGCAGAGCATTCTATTGGTGCCCCGATCCTCCAGGTGTGCGAAACCGTCCACACCTAAAACCGCATCCTCCTGACAGCGA
>UQUJ01000022.1 GCA_900544195.1 uncultured Alistipes sp.
GGGAAGGGATTTAGGAAGACGAGAATGCCACTCATCAATAAACGGTATAAAGTGAAAGCAAGTCCCTCCCCCCCCAGACTGTCTTAAAAGTCTCGGCGAGAGTTGAAAAGTCTGTACCCCACTACAGGGGAGACTACGAATTTTCAATCCTCGGAGATGGTAATTATACTTTTAAGACAGTCTCCCCCGAGGGAAGGGATTCATGGAGAGGGTAACGTGAATTGATTGTCGTGGTAGGCACTTTGAACGTTTGATAAGTTTTTTCAATTAGTAATTACCTTTTAGCGAGGTACAAATGTTATGACAATAAGCGGAAAAGATTTAGCGGCCCGATTAAAGGCCCGAATGGCCGAGCAGGTGGCCACATTCCCTGCAAAATATGGCCGAGTCCCTCATTTGGTCGTGATCCTGGTCGGAGACGACCCCGGCAGCCAGACCTATGTCAGGAACAAGGCCAAGGCATGTGACGTCGTCGGAATCAAGAACACCACCGTCAGAATGCCCGCTGACACCCCGGAGCAGGAACTCCTTGACAAGATCGCCGAACTCAACGCTGACGACACCGTTGATGGCATCCTTGTCCAGCTTCCTCTCCCGAAGCAGATCAGCGAACCGAAAGTGATCGAGGCCATAGCCCAGTCCAAAGACGTTGACGGCTTTCACCCGCTCAACACCGCTGCCCTTTGGCAGAAGAGACCGAACTCCTCCTGCGTTGTCCCTTGCACCCCGATGGGAATCATAAGGCTTCTTGAGGACGCCAATTACGAGATTGCCGGCAAGAATGCCGTCGTGATTGGCCGCAGCCAGATTGTCGGTCTCCCGATCACCAAACTTCTCCTTGACAGAAACGCTACGGTAACAGTCTGTCATTCAAAGACAAAGAACCTTACGGAAATCACCAGGCAGGCAGACATCCTTGTCGTTGCCATTGGCCGTGCCAAGTTCGTGACCGGTGATATGGTCAAGGACGGAGCCGCTGTGATCGACGTCGGAATGGATCTTGACGAGAACGGGAAACTTTGCGGTGATGTGGACTTCGCCTCCGTCGAGCCGAAAGCCTCGGTCATCACCCCTGTCCCTGGCGGAGTCGGCCCGATGACCATCTGCTGCCTCATGGAAAACACCATCCAGTGCTTCCTGAACAAGGTCGCTGTGCGCTGATATTCATGCCTGAACATTAACGTCAAAGAAACCAAGACAGGTTCACGGTCTCCAGTCCTTCTATAACACTAGCGAACCAAGGCTGACAACAGTAGGCTTGGCTCGCTTTGTGTATAATAGAATACGTATTGAAGACCCTTGGTCGGGCTCCAGTGAAATTGGGGTTACTAATATGTTCTTGTTGATGTGATCAGGGTAAAAGTTCTCCTTGTTGCAAAAAATTTCTATCTTTGTTTCCACAGACATTGAATTATGCGAAAGAACACTATTCAATCCATATCGGAACAGACCGGTTACTCTGTCTCCACAGTCTCGAGAGTGCTCTCAGGCAAGGCACAAAGGTCCAGAATCAGTCAGAAGGCTATTGAAATCATCAAGGCTGAGGCGAAACGTGTCAATTACACTCCGAATCTTTTGGCTCAAGGACTTAGGACCAGCAGAACCTACACGATAGGACTGACGGTGCCTGGCATTGACAACCCGTTCTTCGCTACGCTTGCCAGCACAGTGGTCGAGAATTTAAAACTGGCGGGCTACCATACCCTCCTTGCCGACTCTTTGGAGAATGAGAAGGATTTCGAGAGTTCACTTCTGATGTTTCGCTCCAGAAGTGTTGACGGAATCATCGCAGTACCTGTCGGCAATACAAGCGCGGCTGTGGAAGACATTGCGGGCAACATACCAACTGTCCTGATTGACCGTTATTTCGGAGGAACGTCTTTGCCATACATCTGCACAGACAATTATGTCGGCGGCTATATGGCGACTGAATATCTCATCAACCGAGGCTTCCGCCACATTCTGTCTATTCAGGGTGTGGAAGACTCAACCCCTTCAATGGAGCGTGTCAAGGGCTTCAAGGACGCTATCAACGCCCACAGCGACAAACGCGTTGAATATGCCATCGTAGGTGACGCGTTTTCCGTTGAGAACGGCTACGAACAGGTCAGGAGAGTATTCAGTGAAGGAGTGAAGTATGACGCTGTGTTCGCATATTCATCAACCATCCTGCTTGGCGCCATCCGCGCCTTTCGTGAGTTGGGCATCAAGATCCCGGAGCAGGTCGGCATCATTTCGTTCGACAACAACGGCTTTCTGGATTTCCTCGATCCTGCCATCACCCGCATCGAGCAGCCCCTCTCGGAGATCGGCCGCCTTGCCTCGCAGGTCCTCATTGACATCATTGAGAACAAGCATCAGGATCTCCCTCCTGTCCAGCGCCTGATCGCCCCGACCCTAATCGTCCGTGACAGCTGCTGACGACGGTCGTGGCAGACCTACCCATCGGAAGGAAGTTCCTTCAGGCTGTCAGCGTAGTCCGTGACAGCTGCTGACGACGGTCGTGGCAGGCCTATCCATCGGAATGAAGTTCATTCAGGCTGTCAGCGTAGTCCGCGACAGCTGCTGACGACTGGAGTGGTTGGCCTACCGCGAATAAATTTCTCCCAGGCGTAATTTTGGTAACGTGCAAAATTCGTCTGGGAGAAATTTTTTGCGGCCGTAGGCGTTTGTGACCTAAGTTATCTGATTGCAGGCAGCAACTGAAAAAAGCCGGCTGTGGAGCGCTTCCACAGCCGGCCTTTCATATTCATTGAAGAACTTGTCAGAGTTCGTTCATTTCCTGCTCGTACTCGTCCTTGCGGCCGACGATGATGTCCTGGAACTCCTTCTGACCCGTACCTGCCGGGATAAGGTGACCGCAGATGACGTTCTCCTTCAGACCTTCGAGATGATCGACACGAGCCCTGATGGCAGCCTCGCTGAGCACCTTGGTGGTCTCCTGGAAGGATGCGGCGGAGATGAAACTGTTGGTCCTGAGGGCGGCCCTGGTGATACCCTGAAGCACGAGCTTCGCGGTCGCCGGATTGGCCTCACGGACAGCCATCATCTTCCTGCCCTGCCTTTCGAGCGAGGAGTTCTCATTCCTCATGTCACGGGCGTCGATGATGTCGCCCTGCATGTACTTCTGGGAATCTCCGGCATCGATGACATAGAACTTTCCGAATATGTTGTCGTTGGCGTCCATGAAATCCCATTTGTCAACCAGCTCTTCCTGCAGGAACTCAGTGTCACCAGGGTTGGTGATCTGAACCTTGCGCATCATCTGGCGCACGATGATCTCAAAGTGCTTGTCGTTGATCTTCACACCCTGCAGACGGTAAACCGCCTGTACCTCGTTGACAATGTAGTCCTGAGCCTTGACAGGTCCGAGGATGTTGAGGATGTCGGTAGGGGAGATGCCTCCGTCAGAGAGCCTTGTTCCGGCCTTGACGTAGTCGTTCTCCTGAACCAGAATCTGCTTTGTAAGAGGAACGAGATAGTGCTTCTCGATTCCGGACTTGTTCTTGACGATGATCTCACGGTTACCTCTCTTGACCTTGCCCATGAGCACCTCACCGTTGATTTCGGCAAGGATCGCAGGCGCTGAAGGCGTTCTGGCCTCGAAGAGTTCGGTGACTCTTGGAAGACCACCTGTGATGTCGCTTGACTTACCGATCGCGCGAGGAATCTTGATGATCACGTCACCGACATTGACCTTGTCTCCGTTGTTGGCGATAAGGTGGGCGCCGACAGGAAGGTTGTACTGCCTGATCTGGTTGCCTTCGTCGTCGAGGATGAGGATTGAAGGGTTCTTTGTCTTGTCCCTGGACTCAATGATGACCTTGTCCTTGTTGACCGCGAACTCGTCCGCCGCTTCCTCACGGAATGTGACACCTTCGATGAGGTTGTCGAACTGAACCTTACCGGCTGTCTCGACAATCGTGATGGCGTTGTAAGGATCCCACTCGCAGAGCAGGTCGCCATTCTTGATGGTGTCTCCGTCCTTGAAGTACAGCTTGGAGCCGTAAGGAACGTCGTAGTGTGAGTAGGTGATTCCTGTGTTCTCGTCGATGATGCTGACCTCGGTCATACGGCTGACAACAATGTCTTGGGCGACTCCGTCCTCTCCGACTTTCTGGATTGTCCTGAGCTCCTCGAAGACAAGCTTACCGTCGTACTTTGCGACGATTGAGGAATCAGCCGCGGTGCTGGAAGCCGTACCACCGACGTGGAAGGTACGCAGGGTAAGCTGGGTACCAGGCTCACCGATGGACTGTGCGGCGATGACGCCGACAACCTCTCCCTTCTCTACCATCCTGCTTGTGGCGAGGTTACGTCCGTAGCACTTCGCGCAGACACCCTTGCGGGACTCGCACGTGAGCACTGAACGGATCTCGACCTGCTCGATAGGCAGATGGTCGATCAGATTGGCTGTGGCCTCACGGATCTCCTCTCCGGCCTTGATGATCAGCTCACCGGTGAGAGGGTTGAATATGTCGTGGACAGAGGTACGTCCGAGGATTCTCTCTCCGAGAGACTCTACAATCTCGTCCTTGTTCTTGATGGCTGTCGCGATAAGGCCCCTGAGCGTTCCACAGTCCTCTTCCGTGATGATGACATCGTGTGAGACATCGACAAGACGGCGGGTAAGGTAGCCGGCGTCAGCGGTCTTGAGGGCGGTGTCGGCCAGACCCTTACGGGCGCCGTGCGTGGAGATGAAGTACTCGAGCACCGTCATTCCCTCCTTAAGGTTGGAGATGATAGGGTTCTCGATGATTTCCGCTCCGGCCGATCCGGACTTCTGAGGCTTTGCCATAAGTCCACGCATTCCGCAGAGCTGCTTGATCTGCTGGGTTGAACCACGGGCTCCGGAGTCCAGCATCATATAGACTGGGTTGAATCCCTGCTGGTCAGCGGAAATCTGCTTTTCGACAATCTTTGTGAGTTTGTTGTCGATGGCACCCCAAAGGTCGATCACTTTGTTATAGCGCTCGTTGTTGGTGATGAAGCCCATCGCATAGTTGTTCTTGACTTCCTCAACCTGCTTGTAACCTTCTTCGATAAGGCTTGCCTTCTCGGCCGGGATGATGACATCTCCAAGATTGAATGAGATACCAGCTCTGAAAGCCTGGTCGTAACCCAGATTCTTGATGTCGTCCAGGAACTGTGCCGTCCTTGTCACACCGGTGCTCTTGATGACCTCTGTGATGATCTTCCGCAAAGATTTCTTTCCAAGGATCTCATTGACGTAAGGAACCTCATCCGGAACGTACTGGTTCACGATGATCCTTCCCGCTGTGGTCTTCTTGATCTCGTAGCCTTTGCTCAGATCCTGTTTGTCAACAGGAAGCCTTACACCGATCTCGGCGTGCATGTCGATCGCCTTTTCGTTGTAGGCGACAAGAACTTCCTCTGGCCCGTAGAAGTTCATCTTCTCACCTTTCGCGCCCTTCCTGATCTTTGTTATGTAGTACAGTCCGAGTACCATGTCCTGTGAAGGGACTGTGATAGGAGAGCCGTTTGCAGGGTTAAGAATATTCTGTGAACCGAGCATGAGAAGCTGTGCCTCCATGACTGCGGCGTTGCCCAGAGGAAGGTGGACGGCCATCTGGTCACCATCGAAGTCGGCGTTGAACGCCGTACATGCGAGAGGGTGCAGCTGGATGGCTTTGCCTTCGATCATTCTTGGCTGGAATGCCTGGATACCAAGTCTGTGGAGGGTAGGGGCTCGGTTGAGAAGAACCGGATGACCTTTCATCACGTTCTCAAGGATGTCCCAGATCACAGGATCTTTCCTGTCCACTATCTTCTTGGCGGACTTGACCGTCTTGACAATTCCTCTTTCGATGAGCTTGCGGATGATGAACGGCTTGTAGAGCTCGGCAGCCATGAATTTAGGCAGACCGCACTCGTGCATGTTCAGTTCCGGACCCACAACGATGACGGAACGCGCTGAATAGTCAACACGCTTACCGAGGAGGTTCTGACGGAAACGCCCCTGCTTGCCCTTGAGGGAGTCAGAGAGTGATTTAAGAGCCCTGTTGGATTCGCTCTTTACAGCGCTTGACTTCTTGGAGTTGTCGAACAGTGAGTCAACTGCCTCCTGAAGCATACGCTTCTCGTTGCGCAGGATGACTTCCGGAGCCTTGATCTCGATGAGTTTCTTGAGTCGGTTGTTCCTGATGATCACCCTTCTGTAGAGGTCGTTCAGGTCTGTGGTGGCGAAACGGCCTCCATCGAGCGGTACGAGAGGACGGAGATCCGGCGGAATCACCGGAATGACCTTCATGATCATCCACTCCGGGCGGTTGATGTTTCTGGACTCCATGAACCACTTCACAACGCTCAACCTCTTCAGATGCTCGGCCTTCCTCTGTTGTGAGGTCTCGTTGAGCATCTTGATGCGGAGTTCCTTTGACAGGCTCTCCACATCCGTCTCCCTGAGGAGTTCATAGATGCCTTCCGCTCCCATCTTGGCGACAAACTTCCTTGGATCATCGAACGCAAGCTCGTCGTTTTCAGGAAGCTTGGCGAGAACATCGAGGTACTCGTCCTCAGAGAGAAGATCCATCTTCTCAAGCCCGCTGTCTCCAGGGTTGACAACTATGTATTTCTCATAGTAGATGACTGATTCGAGCTTCTTTGCAGGAAGTCCGAGAAGGGCGGAGATCTTGTTTGGCGCTGACTTGAAGTACCAGATGTGAGCCACAGGTACCGTCAGGGCGATATGTCCCATCCTTTCCCTGCGGACTTTCTTCTCTGTCACCTCCACGCCGCATCTGTCGCAGACGATTCCGCGGTAGCGGATCCTCTTGTACTTTCCGCAATAGCATTCGTAGTCCTTGGTCGGTCCGAAAATCTTTTCGCAGAAGAGTCCGTCCCTTTCCGGCTTGTAGGTCCTGTAGTTGACTGTCTCCGGTTTCAGTACCTCGCCGCATGACCTCGCCGAGATGTCCTCTGGGGAGGCCAGCGAGATGCTGATCTTCGAGAAGTTGCTCTTTACCTTGTTTTCCTTATTATTGAAAGTAGGCATATTCTTGAATGTCAATATTCTTGAAAATTAATCCAAAGTAACCTTGAGACCAAGTCCCCTGAGTTCGTGGAGCAGAACGTTGAGGGACTCCGGGATGCCCGGGTTCGGCATCGGGTCGCCCTTGACGATAGCCTCGTAAGTCTTCGAACGTCCGGTCACGTCGTCTGACTTGACCGTGAGGATCTCCTGAAGCGCGTTTGCGGCTCCGAATGCCTCCAGGGCCCAGACCTCCATCTCTCCGAACCTCTGGCCTCCGAACTGTGCCTTACCGCCGAGAGGCTGCTGGGTGATGAGTGAATATGGTCCGATGGAGCGGGCGTGCATCTTGTCGTCAACCATGTGGCCCAGCTTGATCATGTAGATCACGCCGACGGTCGCAGGCTGGTCGAACCAGTCGCCGGTGCCGCCGTCCCTGAGGTGAGTCTTACCGTACTTCGGCACGCCGGCCTTGTCTGTGTATTTACAGATCTCGTCGATGGTCGCGCCGTCAAAGATAGGGGTGCTGAACTTAAGTCCCAGTCTTGCTCCGGCCCATCCGAGAACGGTCTCGTAGATCTGGCCGAGGTTCATACGTGAAGGCACGCCGAGAGGGTTGAGGACAATGTCCACAGGAGTTCCGTCCTCAAGGAACGGCATGTCTTCCTGACGGACGATCTTGGCCACGATACCCTTGTTACCGTGACGTCCGGCCATCTTGTCACCGACAGTGATCTTCCTCTTCTTGGCGATGTAGACCTTGGCAAGCTGCATCACACCGTTAGGAAGCTCGTCGCCGACCTTTATCTTGTCCATCTGTCTCTTGCACTCAGCCTCTGCCACCTTGTAGGTCAGGCAGTAGTTGTTGATGAGTTCCTGCACGAGCAGGTTTGTGCTCTCGTCCGATGTCCAGTTGCCTGAGTTGATGTTCTGGAAATCGATGCTCTTGAGTTTTTCGACAGTGATTTCCTTGCCTTTGGCGACGACTTCGACATCGTAGAGGTCGTTGATGCCCGCGCTCTTCTTGCCCTTTGTCAGGACGGTCAGTCTCTTGAGGAAATCAGCGTACAGCTTGGCGGCCTTCTTGTCAAACTCCTCTTGAATAAGATCAAGGCGTGCTTTCTGATCAGTCTTGGCTGCTCTTCTGTTGCCCTCCTTCGCAGCTTTCGCGTAGAGCGCTGTCTTGATGACAGTACCGCTGAGGGATGGATTGGCCTTGAGCGAAGCATCCTTCACGTCACCGGCCTTGTCTCCGAAGATAGCCTTGAGCAGTTTCTCTTCAGGCGAAGGATCGCTCTCTCCCTTAGGGGTGATCTTACCGATCATGATGTCGCCCGGCTCAATGTGGGCGCCAACCCTGATGATACCTTGCTTGTCCAGATCCTTTGTCGCATCCTCGCTCACATTAGGAATATCAGAGGTGAGTTCCTCCATACCACGCTTTGTCTCACGGACTTCGGTGAGGTATTCGTCAACATGGACTGAGGTGAGAATGTCCCACTTCACCATCTCCTCTGAAAGCACGATGGCATCCTCGTAGTTGTAACCCTTCCAAGGCATGAAAGCGACCTTGAGGTTACGTCCGAGGGCAAGCTCGCCGTTCTGAGTGGCATATCCTTCCGTAAGAACTTGACCTTTAACCACTTTCTCACCTTTGCGTACGATAGGCTTCAAGGTGATGGTTGTGCTTTGGTTTGTCCTTCTATATATAGGAAGAGTGTACACTGTCTCGTCAGGCATGAATGAGACGAATTTCTCATCGTCTGTCCTGTCGTACTTGATTCTTATCTCTTTGGCGTCAACATAAGTCACCTCGCCCTCGCGCTCGGCAACGTATTGTGTCCTGGAGTCGAGGCAGACCCTTTCCTCCAGACCAGTTCCCACGATAGGGGACTCCGGACGGAGAAGCGGAACCGCCTGACGCATCATGTTCGCACCCATCAATGCTCGGTGGGCGTCATCATGCTCCAGGAACGGGATAAGCGATGCGGCGACTGACGCCATCTGGTTCGGCGCCACGTCCATGTAGTCAACCTGCTCTTTGGAGACTACCGGAAAGTCGGCCTCAAGACGGCACTGGATTCTGTCTTCTTCTATTGTGCCGTCATCTTCCATCTTCACCTTCGCAAGAGAGACGAGCTTGTTCTCCTCCTCCTCGGCTGTCATGTAGTGCCAGCCCTTGTCTGTCAGGTCAACCTTTCCCTCGTGGACCTCACGGTAAGGAGTCTCGATGAATCCGAGCTGGTTGATTCTCGCATAGACGCAAAGGGATGAGATAAGTCCGATGTTCGGGCCTTCAGGTGACTCGATAGGGCAGAGACGTCCGTAGTGTGTGTAGTGCACGTCTCGAACCTCGAATCCGGCCCTGTCTCTGGAAAGACCTCCCGGACCAAGAGCCGAGAGACGGCGCTTGTGCGTGATCTCCGCCAGAGGGTTCGTCTGGTCCATGAACTGTGACAGCTGGCTGGTGCCGAAGAACGAGTTGATCACGGAGGACAATGTCTTCGCGTTGATCAGGTCGATCGGGTTGAACTGCTCGCTGTCGCGTACGTTCATCCTTTCGCGGATGGTCCTTGCCATTCTTGAGAGGCCGACGCTGAACTGATTGGCGAGCTGTTCTCCTACTGTGCGCACACGTCTGTTGCTCAAGTGGTCAATGTCATCGACTGTGGCCTTTGAGTTTATGAGCTGTATGAGATACTTGATGATCTCGATGATGTCGGTGTTGGTGAGCACCCTGACCTCAGGATCTGTCGAGAGCCCGAGTTTCTTGTTCAGACGGAACCTTCCGACAATGCCGAGGTCGTACCTCTTCTCAGAGAAGAACAGCTTGTCGATGACATCCCTTGCGGTCGCCTCATCAGGCGGTTCGGAATTTCGAAGCTGTTTGTAGATGTAGTTGACAGCCTCTATCTCAGTGTTGGTAGGATCCTTCTGAAGGGTGTTGAATATGATCGCATATTCATTTGAGTTGGCCTCGTCCTTCTGGAGAAGGATTGACTTGACCTCGGTGTCGGAAATTTTGGCGATGGTGTCATCGTCCAGAACCTCACCTCTCTCCACGATCGGGATGGTCCTTTCGATAGGGATAACCTCACCGGTGTCCTCGTCTTCGAAATCCTCTGTCCAGGTCTTGAGTACCTTTGCGGCGAGTTTCCTGCCTTTGTTTTCCTCAAGATTCTCTTTTGTGACCTCGATTTCGTCCGCGAGACCGAATATGTCTATGATGTCCTTGTCGGAATTGAAGCCGATCGCGCGGAGAAGAGTCGTTACAGGCAACTTCTTCTTACGGTCGATGTAGGCGTACATCACGTTGTTGATGTCTGTCGCGAATTCAATCCATGAACCCTTGAACGGTATGATTCTGGCTGAATACAGCTTCGTTCCGTTAGCGTGCATGCTCTGGTCGAAGAACACACCTGGTGAGCGGTGCAGCTGGGACACTATGATTCTTTCTGATCCATTGATTACGAATGTGCCGGCCGGCGTCATGTAAGGAATGTTGCCGAGGTACACATCCTGGACTCTTGTGTCAAAGTCCTCGTGCTCGGGATCTGTGCACGAAAGGCGGAGTTTTGCTTTCAGAGGAACATTGTAGGTCAGCCCTCTCTCAAGACACTCGTCGATAGAGTACTGAGGTGGATCGATAAAATAGTCGATGAATTCCAGCTTGTAGTTGTTCCTCGTGTCTTCGATCGGGAATATTTCCTGAAACACCTGGAAGAGCCCTTCGTTCTTCCTGTTTTCCGGCGTAGTCTCCAACTGGAAGAAATCCTTGAATGATTTCAGCTGAACTTCCAGAAGGTCAGGATATTCCAGAATCTTTGATGTAGCGAACATTATTCGCTTATTATTAGTCTTTTTTGACATGTTCTGCCTTTAGGAAATGGAGAAAAACTTAATACGACAAAAAGGTTTAGAGCCTTCCTAGGCTCTAAACCTGATGATTTTCCCGCCAGGGGAAGCTGGGTTATTTAACCTCAACTTCGGCACCTGCCTCTTCGAGGGCAGCCTTCAGTTGCTCAGCTTCTGCCTTGGAGGCCTTCTCCTTAACTGTCTTAGGAGCGCCGTCTACAAGATCCTTAGCTTCCTTCAGACCAAGACCAAGAGCCTCCTTAACGGCTTTGATCACCTGAAGTTTAGCTGCGCCGGCTGACTTGAGGACAACGTCAAACTCAGTCTGCTCTGCCGGAGCCGCGTCAGCGGCTGCAGCTGGACCTGCCACTGCAACAGCAGCGGCAGCAGGCTCGATACCATATTCTTCCTTGAGAACCTTTGCAAGTTCCTGAACGTCTTTTACAGAAAGGTTAACCAACTCTTCTGCAAGTGCTTTTACATCTGCCATAATTGATAATTATTAAATTGTTTGTTATTATTTCTCTTCTTTTTCCGAAAGTGTCTTGACAAGTCCGGCGATTGTGCTGCCACCACCATTCTGGAGAGCGGAGATGACATTGCGCATAGGAGCCTGGAGGAGGGAAACGATGTCTCCGATGAGTTCTTCCTTGGACTTGATCGCACAGAGTTCGTCGAGTTTCTCAGCCCCGACAAACGCGCACTCCTGCACGTAGGCACCTTTAAGCTGAGGTTTGCCCATCTCCTTCTGAAGCTTCTTCATGAGCTTCGCCGGTCCGTTAGGAGTCTCGGTGTACATGATTGCCGTGTTGCCCTTGAGGACAGGGAGGAGAAGGTTCATCTCCTCATTGTTCAAAGCCTTGAGGACATGTGCGAACAGTGTGTTCTTCACAACGGTCAGCTTTATGCCCTGATCGAAGCAGGCGCGACGGAGCTTTACAGTGTTTTCAGCATTCAGACCCTCGATGTCAGCGACATAGAAATTAGGGTACTGCTTCAGTTGTGCTGAGATGCTTTCAATAATCTGATCTTTCAATTCCTTCTTCATAATGAAATCCTTTTTTACTCAGCGCTTCCGCTAGTGAATGCTTTGACATCTAACTTGATACCAGGGCTCATGGTTGTGCAGATAGCCGCACTCTTCAGGTATGTGCCCTTGAGAGCCTGTGGCTTGAGTTTCAGCACCTCGTTCAGGAGAGCGGTGGCGTTCTCGCAGATCTGAGCCGGGGTGAAGGAAATCTTGCCGATGGCCGCATGTATAATACCGGTCTTGTCGACCTTGAAATCAATCTTTCCGCCCTTGACGTCCTTGACAGCGTTGCCGACTTCCATTGTAACGGTACCTGTCTTAGGGTTAGGCATGAGTCCTCTTGGACCGAGTATACGTCCGAGTACACCGACCTTGGCCATGACTGACGGCGTACAGATGATGACATCCACGTCCGTCCATCCACCTTTGATCTTCTCAACGTATTCATCAAGACCTACATAGTCAGCTCCAGCTTCCTTGGCCTCGTTTTCCTTGTCAGGAGTACAAAGTACAAGGACTCTGACAACCTTTCCGGTTCCGTGAGGAAGGCTGACCACGCCACGGATCATCTGATTCGCCTTACGAGGGTCAACACCCAGATTGGCTGACAGCTCAACTGAGGCGTCAAACTTCGTGAAGGTGATGTCCTTCAGCATTTCACAAGCCTGGGCAAGAGTGTACTGCTTGGAAGCGTCGTACTTTGCGACGACAGCTTTCTGATTTTTTGTAATTCTACTCATTTCGCATGTGAAAATTAAAGGTTCTCAGGAAATTTTCCGGTGACTTTGATACCCATGCTCCTCGCTGTTCCCGCAACCATCTTCATGGCGGCCGCAAGAGTGAAAGCGTTGAGGTCCGGCATCTTGCCTTCAGCTATCGCCTTGACCTGATCCCAGGTGATTGAAGCGACTTTTCTTCTGTTAGGTTCTCCTGAACCCTTCTGAAGCTTTGCCGCCTCCTTGAGTGAGATGGCTACTGGCGGCTGCTTTACCTCGAACGTGAAGGACTTGTCTGAAAAGACTGTGATGACTACAGGCACGATCTTTCCGGCGTTCTGTTGTGTCGCCGCATTGAACTGCTTGCAGAAGTCCATAATGTTCAAGCCTTTGGAACCGAGAGCCGGTCCTACCGGAGGCGCTGGATTAGCTGCTCCTGCTTTGATTTGCAGCTTGATGAATCCGGTAACTTCTTTTGCCATAATTGTTTGTTATTCTTTTGTTACTTGAGTAAAGCTGAGTTCCAACAGAGTTTTTCTGCCGAAAATCACAACTATCACTTTGAGTTTGCTTCTGTCTTCCTCTATCGCGTCAACTGTTCCGCTGAAACCGCTGAACGGTCCGTCGGTGATCTTGACAGACTCTCCGACTTCGAAATTCACTTCTGTCTCGACTGGATTATCGACATTCTGGTCCTGATTACCAAGAATCCACTGCGCCTCATCGTCTCTGATAGGCACAGGAACCCTTTCTGTCATAGCTCCGGTTGTTTTCTTCTCTGTCAGGAAACCGGACATGCCAGGAATGTCGTTGCGGATGATGTACTCCAATTCCGGATTAAGTTGGGCCTGTATCAAGACATAACCAGGGTAAAGCAGTCTTTCAACCACTTTCCTCTTGCCATTCTTTGTTACAATTTCCCGCTTGACCGGAACAAGAACCTGTGCGACCTGATCCTGTAGGCCAAACCGTTCAATCTCTTTTTCAAGATAGTCTTTGGCCTTCTTCTCCTTGCTCCCCGCTGTCCGAAGGACATACCATTTCATGTCAGCCATGGTAATCAAATAAATTACAATGTGTAAATCGCTGTCATCAGATGCTCGAAAGCGAAGTCAACCACGAAGAGAACCAAAGCGAGGATCACTGTAGCGACCATAACCAAAAGGGCTGAGCTCTGAAGCTTTTCCCAGGTTGGCCAAGTGACCTTCTTGGTGAGTTCCACGTAGGACTCTTTGCAATAGTTAATGAACTTTCTCATCTTTGCATTTAATGGACCTCGTAATTTGGAAGCTTCTACGATGTCTGTTAAACAATTACCAAATCGTAACCTTTGATATTTTAGCAGGGGAAGCAGGATTCGAACCCACATCGACGGTTTTGGAGACCGCTGAACTACCCTTGTTCTATTCCCCTGTGATCAGGACGGACATCGTCCGGACATCCGTCCTGTATGTTGAAGAAATTATTCTTCGATCTTGATTACCTGTCCGGCACCAACGGTACGGCCACCTTCGCGGATAGCGAACTGAAGACCTTCGTTGAGGGCTACAGGAGTGATGAGCTGAACGTCAATCTCAACGTTATCGCCTGGCATTACCATCTCGACTCCCTCCGGAAGGGTGATCTCACCGGTAACATCGAGGGTACGGATGAAGAACTGAGGACGATAGTGGTTGTGGAATGGAGTGTGACGTCCACCCTCTTCCTTCTTGAGGACGTAGATCTGAGCCTTGAAGTGCTTGTGAGGAGTGATGGAGCCTGGCTTGGCGACAACCTCACCTCTCTTGACTTCCTTCTTGTCGATACCACGGAGGAGAAGACCAACGTTGTCTCCGGCCTCACCCTGATCGAGGAGCTTGCGGAACATCTCGACACCGGTTACAACGGTGCTTCTTGGAGCGTCACCGAAACCTACGAGCTCAACAGGGTCGTTGACGTGGATTGTACCTGTCTCGATACGACCTGTAACAACGGTACCACGACCGGTGATGGAGAAGATGTCCTCGATAGGCATAAGGAATGGCTTCTCGTTCTGACGTACAGGCTGCGGGATGTACTCGTCAACAGCGTCCATGAGTTCCATAACCTTGTCTTCCCAAACCTTCTCTCCGTTAAGCGCGCCAAGTGCGGAGCCACGGATGATAGGGCAGTTCTCATCGAACTTGTAGAATCCGAGAAGGTCACGGATTTCCATCTCTACGAGGTCAAGCATCTCTGCGTCGTCAACAAGGTCAACCTTGTTCATGAAGACGAGGATCTTAGGTACGTTCACCTGACGGGCGAGCAGGATGTGCTCACGGGTCTGAGGCATAGGACCGTCGGTAGCGGCTACAACGAGGATCGCACCGTCCATCTGAGCGGCACCGGTAACCATGTTCTTAACGTAGTCAGCGTGGCCTGGGCAGTCTACGTGAGCATAGTGGCGCTTCTCTGTCTCGTACTCTACGTGAGCGGAGTTGATGGTGATACCACGCTCCTTCTCTTCAGGAGCATTGTCGATCTGATCGAAAGACTTTACCTTGTCGGCGTTACCGGAGACTCTCTCGGCGAGAACCTTGGTGATAGCGGCAGTCAAAGTCGTCTTACCGTGGTCAACATGGCCGATAGTACCGATGTTGACGTGCGGCTTCGTTCTTTGGAAAGTTTCTTTTGCCATAATATTATGATTTAAATGAGTAAACTAAATAATGCAGTTTGAGCCGGTGATGGGATTTGAACTCATGACCTCATCCTTACCAAGGATGCGCTCTACCCCTGAGCTACACCGGCTTTTTTATTTGGAGCGGAAGACGAGGTTCGAACTCGCGACCCTCAGCTTGGAAGGCTGATGCTCTACCAACTGAGCTACTTCCGCGAATGTTGTGGGAGGAGGTGGACTCGAACCACCGAACCCGAAGGAGCGGATTTACAGTCCGCCGCAATTGCCGCTATGCGATCCTCCCGATATTTCTTTGATACAGCATTTGGCCGTTTTGAGCCGATAGAGGGATTCGAACCCACGACCCCGAGATTACAAATCACGTGCTCTGGCCAACTGAGCTATATCGGCGGTATTTCAATGATGTTCCCTTTCACAAAGGGATTGCAAAGATAGACATTAAAATGGATTATCCAAAACTTTTTCGATTATTTTTGAAAAAGTCCGGCGATTTCTGAATATATCCGCTCGGTGTCAAGCCCGCAGAGTTCCCTTTGCCGCGTCACCGGAGCCTGCGTGATGAACCTGTCGGGGATGCCGAGTCCTTTCACCGTGATGTCGAGCCCGCGGGAGGCGACATATTCACTTATCTCGCTGAACAGGCCGCCTTTGAGACATCCGTCCTCAAGGGTGAGGATATTCCTGAACCGCGCCGCTTCCTCCATAATGCCGGGGTCGAAAGGTTTGAGGAATCTTACATTGAATATGGCAGGCCCCTTTCCTGTCTCTTTTCTCAATCTTTCCGCCGCTTCCACCGCCCTGTTGACCACGGGCCCCAATGCCAGGACGGCCACTTCCTCTCCGTCCGTGATTTTTTCACCCTTGCCTATCTCCAATGGCTCCGGTGTGGCGTTCCGCCAGTCTGTACCTTCGCCAAGACCCCTCGGATAACGGATGACAAACGGCCCGTCCTTTATTCCTGTTCCTGTGTAAAGAAGTCGTTTCAGTTCGATTTCGTCCTTGGGGGCTGCTATCACCGTGTCCGGGATGCAGCGGAGTGACGCCATGTCGAATGCCCCCTGGTGTGTCGCCCCGTCCTCACCCACAAGCCCGGCCCTGTCCAGACACAGCACGACACCGAGGCGCTGGAGGGCAATGTCGTGGATGATCTCATCGTAGGCTCTCTGGGCGAAAGAGGAATAAATCACGCAGTAAGGCTTCATCCCGCCGGCCGCCAACCCTGCAGCGAATGTGGCCGCATGCTCCTCTGCGATCCCTACATCGAAGAACCTGTCCGGGAATCTCTCCGCGAAGCCGCTCATGCCGCTTCCTGTTGCCATGGCGGGAGTGATTCCGACCACTTTCGGATCCTTCTCGGCCAGTTCGCAGAGAACCTGACCGAAAACGTCTTGGTAGCGTGATGCTGAATATTCCTTGACCTGTCTCTCCCCTGTCTTCGGGTTGAACTTCCCTGGAGCGTGCCATGTCGTAGGGTCTGATTCCGCCGGAGCGTAGCCTTTGCCTTTGACGGTGCAGGTGTGCAGGATTTTCGGCCCCTTTATGTCCTTCAGGCGGCGAAGGGTCTTGACGACCTCCACGACATCATTGCCGTCGATAGGGCCGAAGTACCTGAATCCGAACGCCTCGAAGAGGTCGCCCCCGGAAGTGGTGACCAGTCCGGACTTGGTCTTCCGCACGAACCATTGGATCCTGTTGCGGAACTTGCCGGCTCCAAGCTTTTCCCAGATGCGGGTCTTGATGCGGTTGTAGGCGGGATCCGTTGTCAGCCTCAGCAGGTATGAATGAAGCGCGCCTCTATTCCCGTCAATGGCCATCTCGTTGTCATTCAGGACGATCAAAAGGTCGGTCCCTCCTTCTCCCGCATTGTTGAGACCTTCCAGAGCCAGCCCTCCGGTCATCGCTCCGTCGCCGATCATCGCCACGACCTTCTCGCCCGTGCCCGACAGCTTGGCGGCTTCGGCCATTCCAAGCGCCGCGGAGATTGATGTGGACGCGTGCCCGGCTCCGAACGCGTCATATTCGCTCTCGTCCCTGTTCGGGAATCCGCTTATCCCGTCCGGCATCCTGTTCTTTTTGAAGGCCTCTTTCCGGCCGGTCAGAATCTTGTGCGCGTATGCCTGATGCCCCACGTCAAAGACCAGTTTGTCCTTCGGCGTGTCAAACACATAGTGCAGACCCACAATCAGTTCCACGGCGCCAAGACTGGACGCCAGATGCCCCGGATTGTCCGCGCAGCACCTGACGATGTAGTCCCGGATCTCGCCGCAGAGCGGTCGCAGTTCCTCTATATCCAGTCTCCTGAGGTCTTCAGGAGAATTGATCTTATCAAGAATCATAAGGACGAAGGTACGACTTTATTCCGACATTTTTCTTATATTCGCAACTTGTTTGAATATTTTTGCATTCATCACGAATATATTTTAAAGAAATAATCAAATGTCAGAAAAGATTCAAAAACTGATGAATGACTCGCCGGCCGCAAGATGGACCGCCCTCATTCTTATCGCGCTGATGATGTTCTTCGGCTACATGTTTGTGGATGTCATGTCGCCGTTGCAGGCTCTGATCGAGCAGCAGAGAGGCTGGAGTCCGGATGTCTTCGGCACCTACGCCAGTGCGGAGTACATCCTGAACGTCTGCGGTTTCCTGATCCTGGCGGGTATCATCCTGGACAAGATGGGTGTCCGTTTCACCGGAATCCTTTCCGCCTCGATGATGTTCATCGGAGCCTCCATTAAATATATAGGAATAACCGACTGGTTCCAGACCACGGCTTTCTGCGAGTGGCTCGGTACCTGGTGGGTCTCCATGCCGGGAAGCGCCAAGATGGCCGCACTTGGATTCATGATCTTCGGCTGCGGCTGCGAGATGGCCGGCACGACGGTCTCCAAGGCGATTGCCAAGTGGTTCAAAGGCAAGGAGATGGCCATGGCGATGGGCGTTGAGATGGCAATCGCCCGCGTGGGTGTCTTCTGTGTGTTCTCGATCAGCCCTATCCTCGCCTCTAAACTCGGTGGAGTGCAGGGCCCTGTCGGATTCTGCACGGTGCTGCTTCTCATCGGTCTCATCAACTTCCTTGTGTTCAGCGTTATGGACAAGAAGTTCGACGGGCAGCTTGTGGAGGCTGGAGTCAAATCAGAGGAACCATCTTCTGATGAGGAATTCAAGCTCAGCGATCTCGGCAAGATCTTCTCCTCGCAGAGTTTCTGGGTTGTCGCCCTTCTGTGCGTTCTCTATTATTCAGCGATCTTCCCGTTCCAGAGATATGGCGCGAACATGCTCCAGTGCAATCTGGATGGAATCTCCGCCAAGACAGCCTCTGACATATTCAGGTGGTTCCCGATCGGCGCCGCCATCATCACTCCGTTCCTTGGCAGGTTCCTTGACACGAAGGGTAAAGGTGCGACCATGCTTATCTGGGGCGCCCTGCTTTTGATTGTCTGCCACTTGGTGTTCGCTTTCGCGCTGCCTGCGACGCACAGCAAATTCCTGGCTCTCGCCACGATTGTGGTGCTTGGCATCAGTTTCGCGCTCGTTCCGGCCGCCCTGTGGCCATCGGTTCCGAAGATCATCGACGAGAAGATTCTCGGCTCGGCCTACTGCCTTATCTTCTGGGTTCAGAACATCGGCCTCTGCTTCGTTCCTAAGCTTATCGGAAGTGTTCTGGCGAGCGTCAACGCCGACAATCCAGCCGTCATCGCCGCCAAGGCCGCCGGCGCCGAGTTCATCCCTTACAACTACACGATTCCGCTCGTCATCTTCGCCGGATTCGGTGTGGCCGCCCTTCTGATCGCCCTTTACCTCAAGGTTCTTGACGGCAAGCGCCACCTCGGCCTTGAGCAGCCGAATATTCAGAAATAATTTTCTGAGTATCATTTAGTTAGTTGGTTAGTAGTTGTGACAAAGGATTTTAGAAAATATTCGTGCTGGATAGCGCTGGCCTGTCTTGTGGTGCCGATGTTCGCGTCGTACTACTTCGATGATATGTTCTCCACGCTGTCTCACTTGTTCGAGAACCCGTCCGCGCTTCAGTTGGGCTGGAACTCGGCTGACTACGGACTCTACACCAGCGGCTATTCGGTTCTCTGTGTCTTCGGGGGACTGGTGGTCTGCGGCATGCTTCTGGACAAGTGGGGAGTGAGGATCACCGGCTCCATCTTCGTCACGATGATGGCAGGAGGAGCCGCTCTTGTCACATATTCCTTAGTCTCTGGTCTTCCTCCAAAGACATCACTGTCAGTCGCATACATCGGATGTATGCTCTTCGGCCTCGGCAGCGAGATCGCCGGAGTGGCGGTCACAAGGTCTATAGCCAAGTGGTTCAGGGACGGGAATATGGCCTTCGCTATGGGACTTCAGTTGGCGATAGCCCGGTTAGGGACAGCCTTCGCCTTGGTCATTTCCCCTAAGTTGGTGGCGGCCAAGGCGGCCGGTCAGACATATTCGTTGATGGAGACAGCTAGGCCGGCGTTCCTTGGGCTGGTGCTGATGGTCGCCGGGATGATCCTGTGGGCGGTTTTCGTAGCTATGGACGCCAGGTTTGACCGACGAGCCGGACTGAAGGACACCGTGGACACAGCCGAAGAGGATAAATTTCGCTTCTCCGATGTGCTTAAACTACTGAAAAACAAGCGTTTCATTGCGATCGCCCTGCTCTGCGTGTTCTTCTACAGCAGCATCATCTCGTTCAAGAAATTCGCCTCCGCCATTCTCATCCCGCGTTTTGACGTGCCTGTCGAGGCAGCCAGCTGGATGGTCTCGATGCTGCCGTTCGCGACGGTGGTGTTCGCTCCGCTTTTCGGAATCGTGGTGGACAAGATCGGCCACGGAACCCGCTGGATGCTCATCGGGGCGGCGTTGGCCCTGACAGCGCATCTGATGCTGGCCTTCGCTCCGTCAGGAGTTCCGTTCTACGGCTACTTAGCGATGGTCTTTCTCGGCTTCGGCTACTCCCTTGTCCCGGCAGCGATGTGGCCGTCCGTGCCGAGAATCGTCCCCGACAAGGTGTTGGGAACGGCCTTTTCATTAATATACTGGGTTCAGAATCTCGGGCTTATGTCCTTCAAGATGCTCGCCGGAAAGATTCTCTCGGACTCCAATCTTGATAAAGGAGTCAGCGAGGCCGGAGCCTTCAGGGTGGAAGTGATGTTCGTGGCGGTCTGCGTCGTGGCTCTTGCACTGGCGTATGCCCTCAACCTGTACTCGCGCCGTAATCCTCAGATGAGACTGGATTTCCCTGATAAATCATAGCAAGGCTTCCGTCCAATTCCCCGGAACATTCGATTTAATCCCCTCTTGCCTTGACCAAGCGGGGATTAATTGCTATATTTGACAAAACGGCGTATGTATGGACCTTGGAATGCTTTTGGAAATATTGTCTATTCCTTCCACTTCCGGTGAGGAAAGGTCTTTGGCGGAGTTCCTAAAGGGTCGTCTTCCGCTAGGCGACTGTGCCGTCCGCGCGGATGAGGTTGGGGACGGCACGCTGAACCTGCTCTTTGACTGGTCCGGCACGGGCTGCCCGTCCTTTGTTTTCTGCACCCATCTGGACACTGTTCCGCCTTACATCCCACCGGAGGTTGTCAGCGTCAGGAAAGGAGACATTCTTCCGGACGGCAAGGCCGCAGAAGAGGATGACACAATGGTGAAGGGGAGAGGCAGCTGCGATGCGAAAGGGCAGATAGCCGCTATGTATTCAGCCTGCCTCAGGCTTTATGAGGAAGGATTCCGGGATTTTGGACTGCTGCTGCTCGCCGGTGAGGAGACAGGCTCTTTCGGTGCCAAGGCTTACTCGAAAGACCGTCCCGGAGGAAGGTTCGTCCTCGTGGGGGAGCCAACGGACAACTGTCTGGTGACAGCGAGCAAGGGAACCAAGTCGTTCGAGGTCACGATTCCGGGCAAAGCGTGCCATTCCGGCTATCCAGACCAGGGCAGAAGTGCGGTGGATAGGTTTGTGCGTTTTTACAACGCATTGAAAATGACAAGATTCCCGGATGATCCGGTTCTTGGCTCCACGACTTGGAACATCGGCAAGTTGATGAGCGACAATCCCCAGAACATCCTCAGCCCGGAGATCCGCTTCAGGCTTTATTTCCGGACAACATTCGTCACGGACGGCTTTGTGGAGGATATCCTTTCGGGAATATTCCCTCACGACGCATCGGTGACTGCCTTCGGCGGGGACGCCCCGCTTCATTATTTCCACGATGTCGAGGGCATCGAGACCAAGGCGGTCTCTTTTGGAAGCGACGCCCCTCGCATCAACGGCTTTCCAATGAAGGCGATCTGCGGTCCGGGATCAATCCTCACCGCCCACACCGACAAGGAATATGTCCTGCTTTATCAACTGGAAAAGGCTGAGGATCAGTATCTAAGAATATTCAAGACTATAAACGCCTACTAAACAGATAGATTGCGATGATTATAATGAAATTCGGCGGCACGTCCGTCCAGGACGCCGAGGCGATAGAGAGGGTCATCTCTATTGTGAGAGACCGGCTGCGGGACAAACCGTTGGTGGTGGTCTCGGCGTTGTCAAAGGTAACCAGATTGCTGTGTTCGATCGCCGAGGAGGCTGAGGCCCAGCACGAGGACAATGTGCGCGGACTGCTTTCCCAGCTCCGTGAGAGACATTTGGGACTGGTCAAGAGATTGTTCCTGGACAGTCCGGGGCTGCTTGAGAACGCCTTTGTGGATGTGGAGAATCTGATCAAGGGGCTTGAGACTTTTGTCGGAGGAGTCTGCTTGATCGGCGAGTTGTCCCCGCGCAGCAAGGCGAGGATCATCTCCACGGGCGAGCTGCTCTCTTCCACCATAATCGGCTATGCTTTCAACGCCAAAGGAATATCCTGCCAGTGGATTGACGCCCGCAGGATGGTGATAACGGATGACAACTACCTGAACGCCAGACCGGATCTTGATGTCACCGTGACGAATGTCAAGAGAATCATCGGAGCGGAGTCCAAGGGTGTGGACATCGTCCTGACCCAAGGATTTGTGGCTTCCACCGAGTCCGGTGCGCCTTCCGTCCTCGGCTTTGAGGGTTCGGATTATTCCGCAGCCATCTTCGGAATGGCTCTCGGAGCCCACCGTGTCGAGATTTGGACGGATGTGGACGGCATCAGGACTGCGGATCCGATGATTGTTCCGGATACTGGAAAGATTGACATTATCTCCTACGAGGAGGCGGCGGAGATGGCGGCGATGGGAGCCAGGGTTCTGCACCCGCTTACCATTGAGCCTGCAAGAAAGAAGAACATACCTATTCTTGTCCTCAATTCCCGCAACCCTGAATGCGGCGGCTCGCTTGTGGTGAGGGGCGATAATTCTCCGGAAGGGCCAAAGTCTGTGGCTGTTATGGATGACATCCTGCTTGTGAGGATCGTGTCCTCCAAACAGGAGGGAGTCACGAGGATGTTCGGAAAGGTTTTCGCCGCCCTTTACCCAAGACGTACCCGGCTGGTTCTTGCGAAGGCGACGGAGTCTGAGGTCTATCTGGTGGCTTCTGAGGAGACGAGAGACTTGACCGAGGCTTTGGACGAGATCGGAAAATGGGCGGAAGTCACGGTCTACAGGGACAAGGTGCTTATTTCGGTGATTGGCCGCAACATCGTTGGTTTTGAGGGACTTGGCGACAAGGTCATCAACCTCGCCGGAAAAATCTGTATGGCCGATGTAGGAGCCAATATGATGAGAGAGAGTTTCGTCATTGACCGCGACAGGCTTGCTGCCGCGTTGGGTCGTGTACACGATTTCATATTCAAAAAATAAAAGGATGATCAAGGTTGTTATCAGCGGCTACGGCCGGATGGGACATAATGTGGAGCTGGTTTTGAAAGACCGTGGAATCGAGTGCGCCGGCGCTACCGACGACATCTCGTCGTTCGACATCTCGTTGGCGAAGGAATGTGTGTGCGTCGATTTCTCCACGCCGGAGGCTTTCCGGAACAATTTCAGGTTCATTGCGGAGAATTTCAAGGCCGCTGTGGTCGGGACTACCGGCTGGAACGACATCAAGGATGAGGTCGTGGGCTGCTTCGAGAGGCAGGGAACTCCGATGATATATTCGTCTAACTACTCGGTCGGAGTGAATGTGCTTTCCGCCGCTGTAGGCTTGATAGCCAAGTATTTGGGGCGTGCGGGAGGATATTCCCCGTACATCGTGGAGAAGCATCATATTCATAAGCTGGACGCTCCGAGCGGGACGGCGAAGTCGTTGGTCGCTGTGGTGGAGGAGGGGATGAACGCCCGCCCTGACGTGGCTTCCGTCCGTGTGGGCGAGCTCGCTGGTGTGCACACCGTCGGATTCGAGGGCGGGAACGACCGCATCACGATCGAACACGAGGCGTTTTCCCGGAAGGGATTCGCCGAGGGAGCTGTGGTCGCCGCACTGATGATAGAGGGCCTTAACGGTGTTCACGAGTTCAAGGAATTGTTTTTCAAGGAGGATTAGAAATGAATATCAAAGGTTGCGGAACGGCGCTTGTGACGCCGTTCAAGGATGGAAAGATTGATTTTGAGGCATACAAGTCATTGGTGCGCAGACAGATCGAGGCAGGAGTCCATTTTCTGGTTCCGCTTGGTACGACTGCGGAGACACCTTGTCTGGACGATGATGAGAAATGCGAGATCCTTCGTTTGACGAAGGAACTTTGCCCCGACAGGCCGGTGATCGCGGGGGCGGGGACGAACTCTCCGTCCGCCACGATCCGCAACATCCGCTTGCTGGAACCTTACGGATCTGATGCGTTCCTCATCGTCGTCCCATTCTACAACAAACCGACGCAGGATGGAATTTTTGAATATTTCAAAACTGTCGCCGCCGCCACCGACCGTGACATCGTCGCCTACAACGTGCCGGGCAGGACAGGAGTGAATATGTCTGCGGAGACGACGCTTCGTCTGGCTGAGATCCCGAACATTGTCGCCGTCAAGGAGGCTTCGGGCAATCTGGAGCAGGTAGGAAAGATTCTCGTCGGAAAGCCGTCGGACTTCAGCGTCTTGAGCGGCAACGATGACCAGACCTTGCAGATTATGGAGGCCGGAGGAGAAGGAGTGATCAGTGTGGCTTCGGACATCGCTCCCGAATTAATGGTGGAGTTGGTCAACGCTTTGTCCGACAAGGATTTCGAGACTGCGCATAAGATCAACGACCGTCTTGATCCTCTCTTCCATGCCTGCTTTGTGGAAAGTAATCCTATCCCGGTCAAGGCCGGACTGAACCTGCTCGGACTCTGCTCCCCGGAGATGCGTCTGCCACTCACCGAGGCCGTCCCGTCTACTTTCGAGGCGATGCGCAAAGCTATGGAGGGGCTTGGAATATGATGGATTTTCAGACGCTTTGCCACCAGCTTGAGGCCGGAGAGATCAGGGTCGCCGAGAAGGTCGGTGGCCAATGGGAAGTCAACGCTTGGATCAAGGAGGCGATCTTAGAGGGATTCCGGATCGGGAAACTGAAGGATTTGAGCGAGGGAGGATATTCATTTTTCGACAAGGATACCCTCCCGCTCCATCGGTTCTCCTTGGAGGACAGGGTTCGCATAGTTCCCGGTGGCAGCAGCGTGCGTTGCGGGGCCTTTCTCGCTCCTTCGGTCATTATGATGCCGCCGTCCTACGTCAACATCGGGGCGTATGTGGATGAGGGGACGATGATTGACTCGCACGCTCTTGTCGGTTCCTGCGCACAGGTCGGGAGGAACGTGCACATCTCGGCGGCGGCGCAGATCGGTGGGGTGCTTGAGCCTGCCGGGGCTTTGCCTGTCATCATTGAGGACGGTGCGTTCATCGGCGGAAATTGCGGAATTTACGAGGGCACGATAGTGGGGAAGGGGGCTGTGCTGGCCTCCGGCGTGATTCTGACAAAGGGAACGGCGGTTTATGACGCTGTCGCCGGAGGGTATGTTCCTCGGAGCGCTTCCGGACAGACGGTCGTGCCTCCGGGAGCGGTCGTGGTGTCGGGTACTCGTCCTGTGATGTCAGGGCCGGGAAAGGATGCCGGGATTCATCTCTATACCCCTGTCATCGTGAAGTACCGTGACGGCAAGACTGATGCTTCCGTCGAGCTTGAGTCACTGCTCAGGTAGCCTCCGGTCACAGTCGCTTCGACAAGCTCAGCGACCGGTCAAAGCGGTATTATTAATAAATAATGATGTACAAGTTCTATAAATACCACGGTGCCGGCAATGACTTCCTGCTGGCCGACAACCGTTCCGGCGATCTGGCATTGTCCCCGGAGCAAATCCGTCATCTTTGCGCCCGCCACACTGGTTTCGGGGCCGACGGCGTGATGCTATTGGAAAACAGTGACGAGTCCGCTTTCCGGATGGTCTTCTACAATCCTGACGGAAGCGGAGGAATGATGTGCGGCAACGGCGGACGCTGCATCGTCGCGTTCGCAGCTGATCTGGGAATATCCAAGGACGATGGCCATATTGTTTTTGAGGCCGCGGACGGGCTTCATCATGCGGAAATCATTACTTCCTCCGGGCCGACAACTCCGGAAAGAGTAGTCCGCTTACAGATGCGGGACGTGTCCGGCATCCAATCATTCCCGAAGGAACACGTCTGCTTTCTGGACACCGGCACACGCCACCTTGTAAAGTTTGTCCATGGCTTGAGTGAATATCCTGTCCAGTCGGATGGCGCGGCCCTTCGTCATGATCCACATTTCGCTCCAGTCGGCACGAATGTCAATTTTGTGGAACCGGAGCGGAAAGGCGACAGAGTGATTCTGAATATTCGTACATTCGAGAAAGGAGTTGAGGGAGAGACATTGGCCTGTGGCACCGGTATAGTGGCTTCGGCTTTAGCCGCATATTCACAAGGAGTCATTGGTAGTAATGGCACTGATGACCGTGTCTCGTGCATCGTGAGGGCTGCCATCGCCGACCTCATTGTTGATTTTGTCCCGATATTCGAAAACGGAAAGGCCTCTTTCGAGGATATTTGGTTGACAGGCCCCACAAATTATGTTGGCACTATTGAAATTATGTTGTAACTTTGGCAAATTAAACGATAAAGTGATTTTTTATGAAAAACTCAATCAAACTCTTCATTCTGGCGGCCATCATCATTGTCGCCGCTTCCTGCGAGAACAAACCTTCCACTATGAGCTACACCTTGACGGGAAATTTCTCCTATGTGCTCGATTTACCTAAGGCCTATCCGACAGTTGACAGCCTGTACTATAATAAGTTTATTATGCTTGACAACTATTCAGCATTGTGCACCAGCTGCAATGATGTGAATTCAGGCTTCAGCGGCGGTTGGAAGGTTTCCGCGAAAAAAGGAGGCGCTGAAGACACGGATGAGCTTCTGATTTTCACATCCGCCGGGAAATATGCCGGTTACACCGAGCCGAAAACGGGTTTTGCCAACAAGACATACGCGGTGTTCTTTCCGTCGATGTCGCCAGGCTATGACATCGTGTTCAAGTACAAGGACTATTTTACAAAATCCACCTGTAATGTGCTTGGATTCTACATCAACAACACCAAGTACACCGAAAAACTGGCTGACGAGGGAAAGATCGCTGACGGCGACTACTTTAAAGTGACCGCAACGTTCTTCAAGAACGACCTGCCGGTCTGCACTGAGGAGTTCTATCTGGTTGACTACACCGGCGCCGAGCATAAGATTGTGAAGGATTGGACGGCTTGGGACATGAAGACCGCAAGAGGGTACGATGTGGATGCAGTGAAGTTTTCCGTGTCTTCCACCACGCTGCTTCCTACATTCTGTCTTGACATTCTCCTTGCGTCCGTCGCTGTGGAGTACTGACATCGGGTTGACATTAAGAAGCTGTTTTGCGCGTCCCCTTTGAATTTTCGATAGTCTAAATAATTGCCGTAATGAAAGAGAACAAGGAATATAAAAACGAAGCTCTGGCCGCTTTGAAAGGCCGGTGGGCTCCGTCTGTGCTTGCCGTGCTGGCATATATGGCTGTTTTGGCAGTTTTCATCGCTCCTTATGAGATAAAGGCCATGCAGCTGTCGTACGATCCGACAAACCTGCAGCTTGCCGCCGACATGATGAAATGGTATCCGGTCTTCATTCTGGGCTGTATTTTTGTCTCGTTCCCGCTTTTGGTCGGACTGGTAAATGGTTTCAAGTCACTTTTCACGGATGGTGACGACAAGGTCCTTTCAAACGAGTTCAAGATCGGGTTCGGTAATTACTGGCATCATGTCTGGGGCATGTTCCTGAACAGATTCTTCGTCTTCCTTTGGTCGCTTCTGCTTTTTGTGCCGGGGATCATAAAGACCCTTTCCTATGCGATGACGAACTACATTCTTGTGGATAAGCCGGAACTCTCGGCCAATGAGGCGATCAACCTTAGCAAGGACATGATGTACGGCCACAAGTTTGACCTGTTCTACCTTTATCTTAGTTTTGCCGGATGGTTCATCCTGTGTCTCTTTACTCTGGGAATCGGTTTCCTGTGGCTCTACCCTTACGCACAGGCGGCTCAGGTGTCCTTCTACCTTGATGTCAAGGAAGACTACGAAAGAAGAACAGGAGTTGACTTTTAGGAACAATTTTTAGATCAGACCCTCGGGCACATTCACCGAGATGGTCTTTGAGTCTTCATCGACGGACAGGATGAGATCCTCGTGCAGAGGAATCATGACCTGTCCGCCTTTCGTCTCTACGTAGAGACAGGTGTTGCCAGGGATGTCCTCGTAGTCAGTGATTTCACCAACGGCCTTGCCTTCCGCGTCCAGAAGTGACCAGCCGATCAGGTCGTCAACCGTAAGGCCGTTGTCCGCGTTTTCATATTCATGGATTCCGTCAGGTTTGACGAATATGTCCTTGCCGACCAACTCTTCCGCATCCTGAAGGTTCTTCACCCCTGTCAAATGGGCCAGCGCGCGGTTGGTGCCTTTTCTTGAGAATGATTCAATGAAAAACGGAACCGGCAGTCCATCGAATGTGATGAACACCGGTTCCGTTTGGTTCAGGTCCTCGGGACTGATCTCGCGGAATCCAATGAGGATTTCGCCTTCGGTACCGTTGGACTTCAGTACCCGGGCAATCTGCAGAAGTTCTGATTTTGCCCTGGACATCTGATTAGGCCTCTGCTGGAGCTTCCGGAGCGGCCTCGGCGGCAGCGGCTTCCTCAGCGGCCTTTGCTGCAGCTGCCTCTTCGGCGGCCTTGCGCTGAGCCTCGGCGAGTTCCTCTGCTTTCTTGGCAAGAGCCTCGGCCCTTTCCGCGTTTACCTTCTTCTCAGCCTCAAGAGCGACCTTCGCCTTGTCGGCGGCGTCCTTTACGAGACCGGCCTTCTTGGCGGCGATCTTCGCGTCTCTCTCTGCTTTCCAAGCGTTCCATTTGGCATCAGCCTGCTCCTGTGTGAGAGCGCCCTTTGCGATACCTCCCTCAAGATGCTTTCTCAGGAGAACACCCTCGTAAGAGAGGATTCTGCGGGCCACGAGTGTAGGCTGGGCGCCGACATTGAGCCATTTGAGAGCCTTCTCGCCATCAAGGATGATGGTGGCAGGGTTGGTGTTAGGGTTGTAAGAGCCGAGTTGCTCGATGAAACGTCCGTCGCGAGGTGCGCGGGAATCAGCCACAACAATGTGGAAGAATGCGAAATTCTTCTTACCGTGGCGCTGAAGTCTGATTTTAACAGCCATTGTGAATCTGTTTTTAAATTATTAATGATTTTTACCGTCGCTTCCAACTCGTGAAAGCGTGCAAAGATACAAATAATTCTTCAAAAAATTTGATATTTCAGGAATATTACCTATCTTTGCAATCCCAAAACGATTGGGAGACATACTTTGCGGTAGTGGTGAAATGGTATACACGCTACTTTGAGGGGGTAGTGGGCGCAAGCCCGTGTGAGTTCGACTCTCACCTACCGCACGATTGAGGACCGACGGATTCCGCCGGTCTTTTTCGTATTCCATGATTTTTCAATATGTTTCCTCTGAAAAACTGTTTCTTTCTTATGAGACAGGATGTTTCCTCTAAAAAACGGTTTCTTTCTTATGTGACGGGCGTAATAATCGCGGATTTTTATGTAAGTTTGTGTATATGTTTAAGAGGATATTTATACTTGGTGCGCTGCTGGGGGCGGCGACCTTGGCTTCCGGGCAGGAGTCCGTCGTTCGGGAAGAAAATAGTGTTCAGCGGCAGGACACCGAGTTTGTGAGTGAGTACATCGCTCCGACAAGAATCATGTTTTCCCACGGTGGCGTGACCGGAACAGAAAACCTTCTGAGGCCGTATTGCGGGCAGGTATCCACCAACGAGCCGAATGTCTGCGTGTTCAGAAACGGAAAGGAGGGCGGAAGTTCCGTCCTTCTGGATTTCGGGAAAGAGATTCAAGGCGGCATACAGATAGTGAGGGCGATGTCCGCTGACAAGGCGGCAGCGCGCTTCCGTGTCTGCTTCGGCGAATCTGTGAGCGAGGCTCTGAGCAGCGTTGACGATGCCGGAACAACAGCCACCAACGAGCATTCTGTCAGGGATTTCGAGATCTCGGTACCTTGGCTCGGGGCCGTTGAATATGGCAACACCGGCTTCCGCTTTGTCCGTCTGGATCTGCTTGGCGAGGACACTGAGGCACTGCTGGTCGCGGTCCGGGCCATTTCCCGCTACCGTGACATCCCTTACGTCGGACAATTCAGGTGCAGTGACGAAAGGCTGAACCAGATCTGGCAGACAGGAGCCTACACGGTTCATCTGAATATGCAGGAATATCTTTGGGACGGTGTCAAGAGGGACCGTCTCGTCTGGATCGGGGACATGCACCCCGAGGTGATGGCCGTGAACACGGTCTTCGGCAACCACAAGGTTGTCCGGAAGAGTCTTGATTACGTACGGAACAGCACACCTCCGACCGTCTGGATGAACGGAATATGCTCATATTCATTGTGGTGGATCATCATCCATCACCATCTTTATGAGTATTACGGTGACCTTGCGTACCTTCGTGAGCAGCATACCTATCTGACTGATCTTCTGCACACGGTGATGGCAAACTTCGATGGTTCGAAGGAGAACTTCAAGGACGGACGGTTCATCGATTGGCCTACATCAGAGAATCCGGATGCCATTCACGCCGGGCTTCAGGCGCTTTCCGTAAGGGCAATGGAGGCCGGCGCCGATATGGCCGGATGGCTTGGGGACGGCAAATTGAAGGATGAATGCTCGGCGGCCGCCTCGAAGTTACGGGAGTATAAGCCTTCCATGACATCAAGCAAACAGGCGGCGGCTCTTCTTTATCTTGAGGATATGGCCGACGCTGACAAGGTCCGTGACGTGATTCTGGCTGGAGGCGCCAATGGATTCTCTTCGTTTATGGGTTACTATATGCTTGAGGCTTTGGCCAAAAGCGGCGACTACGACGAGGCCATGAAGATGATTTCTGACTATTGGGGTGCGATGCTGGATCTCGGTGCGACAACATTCTGGGAGGATTTCGATTATTCAAAGGCCGCCGGAGCCGGCAGGATTGACGAGGTCGTTCCGGAGGGCAGGTACGACATCCATGCCGATGGCGGGGCCTATTGCTATGTCGGCCTTCGCCACAGTTTCTGCCATGGCTGGGCTTCCGGACCTACCGTCTGGCTGAGTTCCCATGTGCTCGGCGTCGAGCCGGCCGAACCGGGCTTCAGGAAAGTCAGGATCAATCCGCACCTTGGATCACTGGAATGGGCGGAAGGCTCCTATCCTACCCCTTACGGACCAATCACTGTCTCGCACAGGAAAGCCGCTGACGGATCAGTCAAATCCCAAATCCATCTCCCGAAAGGCGTGAAGCTGGTCAAATAATACCTCGTGTCAACCAAACTACGGTAAATGAATATGTTAAAGTAAAGTCCCGGTGCGGAATTCCGCACCGGGACTTTACTTAATCGCTTGATTGCAAGTATGTTGCTTGCCACGCCCGAAAATGGACTCGGAGCGAAGCTACCGAACTTGATTACTTGTAGTACTCGGCGAACTCGATGTCCTTGGTGGCCTGCTCTGCAAGAGCCCTGTCTTTCTTGGCCACAGAGTCGAGCCAGGTCTTTACCTGATCGAAGTTGCCCTGACGGGCAGCGATGATGGCTCTGAGGTAGTCAACCTTGGCGTCCTTGCAGTGAGCGGCCTTGAATGCCTTGTCAAGCTGGTCTGTGAGGATGTAGGCGAGGACAGTGTTGTGGCAGCAGCCCTTTACGTCCTTGAGGTCCTGAACGGCTTTGTCGTAGTCACCGGTGAGGATGTCAACAACGCCCATGTTGGCCTTGGCGGCGTCTGTGCCGGCCTTCTTGAAGTTCTTGACGGCTGTCTGGTAGTCACCCTTGCGAAGGGCGATCACACCAAGAGCGTTGGTGAGGTCAGCATCCTTTGTCTGCACATCGGCGAAAGCCTTCTCGGCCTTCTTCACGTTGCCATCGTTGAGGTAAGCTACCGCGAGGTTGAACCTTGCCTTGTCGCTGTCGTACTTTGTGATGGCCTTGTTGTAAAGCTTAACCTTTCCGTCAAGGCTCTTGTTGAGGGCGGCGGCGTGCAGGAGAGCCGGCTCGTCAAGGATGTCGATGTTGCTCTCGACCAGTTCGGCGAGTTCGTCGGCCGTGTAGTTCTTGAACTCAACGTTGGCGATGAACCTCGCGCGGCGGAGCTCAGGGAGAACACCGCTCTTAAGCTCGGTGTAAACGGAAGACATGTTCTTGATTTCGCTCTCACGTACGGAAGGATCGCTGTACATTGAAAGGACTCGGAGGATAAGATCCTTGTCCTCGATGTCTGAGTTCTGGACGAGTTCCTGGAAGCCTTCCCAGTCCTGTCCGATGCTCTTTACCTCTGGATCGGCGACATCCTTGCCCTTCATCACCTTGTCCCAAGCCTTGTCGGCGGACTTTGAACGCTTCTCGGAGAGGGTGTTGTTGAGCTTCTCGCCACCGTCAGGTGAAGCGTAGGCGACAACCTCTGTGCCCACGAGGGTCTTTCTCTCGTTGCCCTTGATCTCCTCAAGAGCGCTCTGGAAATCCTTGATGGACTGTCCCTTGAGTTGCTTTGACTGAACGTTGGCAGAGTTGATGTTGTAGAGAATCTGGCCTTCGGCGGTCTGCTGGAGGACAGCCTGATAACCGTCAGCCTTGAAAGGAACCTGACCGGCCGCCTTCACGAGCATGTAGGTCGTGTTGACACCGTCGGCGACCTTCTTTACAGGAAGCTTGTAAGCCTTCTTCTTGTACTTCGCGATTCCGCGGAGCTCAAGGTGAGACTGCTCCATGCCTTTTACATAGTCGAAGTGAACCTTTTCAGTGACAGTGCCACCGGCTTTGGCGACAACCTTGTAGTTGTCCTTCACCTTCTCGCCCTGGTACATGAAAGGAGTCATCTTGGCCTCTCCGCCGTCATAGACGAGCACTGGAGTGACCTCAAGGATGGCCTTTGGATGGAAATACTTCTCCGGATAGGTCACCGTGACTGTGGCGTCGATGTTGCCGGCCACACACTCCAGAACCGCAGGGTCACACTTTACGGTCACATTGTCAGCAAGTTCAGCCATCTTCTCGGCTGAAGAGCATGCTACCGCAGCCATTCCGATGAGAGCCGCGGCGAAAATTTTGAGTGTCTTTCTCATATTACTAATGATTAAAGATTGCATTCCAAATGCTACTAACAAATACACAAAGATAATTATTATTTTGTTAACTTTGCCAAACTCTGAGCAAATACTATGGACTCACAAGAACTGCAAAGACTTAAAAACAAATACGACATCATCGGCAATGATGCCGCCCTTAACAGAGCACTGGAGACGGCCGTGGCCGTCGCCCCGACAGACCTTACTGTCCTGGTCACCGGTGAAAGCGGTGTCGGCAAGGAGAATATTCCTAAGATCATTCACCAGAACAGCCTCCGCAAGGGTAGCAAATACTTTGCCATAAACTGCGGCGCCATCCCGGAAGGCACGATTGACTCTGAACTTTTCGGTCATGAGAAGGGATCTTTCACCGGGGCGATCGAGACAAGGAAAGGGTATTTCGAGGAGGCGGACGGAGGCACTCTCTTTCTGGATGAGATCGGTGAGCTGCCGATGGCCTCTCAGGCGAAGCTGTTGAGGGTCCTGCAAAGCGGGGAGTTCATCAAGGTTGGTTCCTCGAAGGTTCAGAAGACAGATGTGAGGGTCATCGCGGCCACGAATGTCAACCTGCTCTACGCCGTCGGAAAGGGAAAGTTCAGGGAAGACTTGTATTATAGGCTCAACGCAATCCAGATACTCATGCCGTCCCTGCGTGAGCGCAAGGAGGACATCTATCTGCTGTTCAGAAAGTTCACATCCGATTTCTCGGAGAAGTACGGCATGGGAAAGGTGACTCTGACCAACGATGCGATCGACATGCTGATAAACTACCGTTGGCCGGGCAACATCCGTCAGCTCAAGAATATAGCCGAGACAGTCACCGCGCTGGAGTCGGAAAAACTTTCCCGCTCGTCGGAGAAGTGCGTGGTCGATTCAAAGACGCTGGCTCTTTACATGCCTAAGGAAGAGACCACCCTCCTTCCTGTCATGGCTTCCGAACCGTCCGCCGCCCAGAACATGCCTGATTCCGACAAGCAGATGATAATCAAGGCCATCTTCGACCTCAAGCAGGAAGTTGACCGTCTGAAGGCAAGGCTGGATTCCACACAAGAATCAGTGCCGGCCCTTCGTCCTGCCCTGCATCCTTCGCCGGAGCCGGAGGAGGCCGAATGGCAGGGTCTCGGCGCGCCGGTCACAAGCGGAGAGATCGGCAAGGTTGTGGACATCCGCGCGGAGGAGGCCAAGGCGCAGGATCTTTCGTTGAGAAAGTCAAATCTGGAGATGATTGTCAAAGCCTTGGAAAAACACGGTGGCAACCGTAAGCTCGCCGCCCGGGAGGTCGGAATCTCCGAGCGGACCTTGTACCGTTGGATAGAGAAGTACCATCTTGACTCAAAGCCGTAATGAAAATGAATATTAATAAATGTCTTGTAGCGCTGATTCTGGTGGTGGCCGCCGTTCTTGGGGGCTGCTCTTTCGTGCATTACTCGTTTTCGGGCACGTCCATTCAGGCAGATGTCAAGACGGTGACAATCAATTATTTTGAATATAAGGCCCTAAAGGTGAACCCTAACCTCAGCAATGACCTCACCGAGGCCATGAGGGACAAGTTCCGCAAGCTGACCAAACTGGAACAGGTCGAGATGGACGGGGATCTGGAGCTTCAGGGCGAGATCACAGGCTATGAGGTCAGGGCAGCGGCGGTGACAGCAAACGAGGTCGCCGCGCAGAACCGTCTTACTGTCACCGTGAAACTGAAGTTCACCAACAGGAAGTACCCCGAGGATGATTTCGAGAAGGATTTCTCGGCATATTCGGACTACGATTCCACCAATGCCTTGGACGCTGTTGAATCGACTCTGTGTCAAGAGATAATCGACAAATTGGTGGAGGACATGTTCAACGCGAGTGTGGCCCAGTGGTAGTATGGAAGGGAAGAAACTGAATCTTGGATCCTTGACCATGGACGAGCTGACAGGGGTGATCAATCTTTACCCTTGGTTCGGCGGCGCCCGCAAGGAATTGTGTGTCCGGATGGCCAAGGTTGGAGGCGGCGAATGGGGAAAGGCACAGTATTCAGACGCGGCCATGTACGTGGTGTCCAGGACGTTGATCTCAGACATCGTACGTTCCGCCAGGAAAGAGGACTACTCCGACAAGGACGTGGAGCGTCTTATCAAGGAATATATCAGGCCTGATGCCGGTGCCATTCGACAGGCTCGGGGACCGGAGGATCCGGCTGCGGGGCAATCATCTTCGCCCCTCTGGCAAGCACGGCATCCGGCCGCGGAATCTGTGGCTGCAGGGCGAACATCCACGGTCGCTGAGCCTGTCGTCCGGCAAGGCTCACCAACCATCGAAGCGCCGGTGGAGGCGCAGGAATATTCATCCACACGGCCTGCCGCCTACAACCGCACTGTGCGCGCCGCGGGCGGGGACTTTTTCTCCCCGGAGCAGTACGCCTCCGTGAGAAAAGACGAGGACAACGTCTTCTCCCGCTTTAAGTCCGAACGCAGCGATGAGCCGGAAGGCCGGCAATGGGAGGATCCGGAGTTTGGCTTCTGCACCGAGACACTGGCCGCCATATATGCGGATCAAGGCTATTTTGCTGAGGCAAAGAAGATTTATTCCCGACTTGTCTTGCGATATCCGGAAAAAAGTGCTTACTTTGCATCCCTTATTGAAAAATTGCAACAGGAAAATTAAAATTTAAGAATATGTTTACATTCCTAACAGTTTTTATTGTCATCGCGGCGATCCTTCTGATCATCGTCGTGTTGCTTCAGAACGGCAAGGGACAGGGAATGGCCAGTAACTTTACTTCAGCCAACCAGACTCTTGGCGTAAGACAGACCGCTGACATCCTTGAGAAGGTGTCATGGGGGCTTGTCACATTCATTCTCGTTGTCTCAATCATCTCGTCGTTCACAACCAGAACAACCGTGTCCGGCGTTGACGTGACCGATAAGATCGAGAACACGGCCACCCAGCCTGAATTCCCTTCAGCTCCTGTGCAGCAGGCAAATCCGGCTCAGGAAGATCCGGCTGCAGAGACGCCTGTCAAGTAACTGACATTTTGTCAGCCTTCGGGCTGTGGAACATAATTTGACTTTAAGCCGTTTGGTCTTCGGGCCGGACGGCTTTTTGAATGCCGTCACGTGAACCGGCTTTGGGCCGGGAGCGGAAGTGTCCCGAGACCGAAAAGGAAAGTAATTATGGAAAACAATACAAGCAACAAATCATTGGAGTTCTTGCCTAAATTCGCCATCAATCTCAACGAACAAGCAGCGAAGGGGAAACTTGATCCTGTCATCGGCAGGGACGAGGAGATCAGAAGGGTTCTGCAGATTCTGAGCAGGAGAACCAAGAACAATCCTATTCTTGTAGGTGAGCCGGGTGTCGGTAAGACAGCCATCTCCGAGGGCATTGCCCAGAAGATCGTGGATGGCGACGTGCCGGAGAACCTTAAGAGCAAGAAAGTATATTCATTGGACATGGGTGCCTTGATCGCCGGTGCGAAGTACCAGGGCGAGTTCGAGGAGCGTCTGAAGGGCGTTGTCAAGGAAGTCGTTGACAGCGCGGGCGAGATCATCCTGTTCATCGATGAGATCCACACCCTTGTGGGAGCCGGCCGTTCGTCCGGAGCGATGGATGCCTCCAACATCCTGAAGCCGGCCTTGGCCAGAGGTGAGCTGAGGACAATCGGTTCGACCACACTTGACGAGTACCAGAAGTACTTCGAGGCCGACAAGGCGCTTGAGAGGCGTTTCCAGATGGTGCTGGTGGACGAGCCGTCTCCGGCCGAGTCGATCGCCATCCTTAGAGGCCTTAAGGAGAAGTACGAGAACCATCACCGCGTGAAGATCGAGGATGACGCGCTGATCGCCGCCGTCAATCTTTCACACAGGTACATCACGAACAGGTTCCTGCCGGACAAGGCCATCGACCTTGTGGACGAGGCCGCTTCAAAGCTCCGTCTGGAGATGAACTCCGTTCCGGAGCCTATCGCCGAACTCAACAGTGACATCCGTCAGCTGGAGATCGAGAAGGAGGCCATCAAGCGTGAGGGTACCTCTCTGAAGTCTGAGAAGATAGAGAAGGAACTCGCTGACAAAATGGCTGAGAAAGAGAGCCTTATGAAGCGGTGGAATGATGAGAGAAGCATTCTTTCCGGTCTTCAGGAGGCACGTCAGAAGATCGAGGACTACAAGATCGAGTCTCAGGCCGCGGAAAGGGCTGGAGATTACGGTAAGGTGGCTGAACTCCGCTACGGCAAGATCGCCGAGGCTCAGAAGAAGATCGACGAACTGACCCAAAAACAGGCTGAGATCAAGGATCCGATTGTCACCGAGGCGGTTACTCCTCAGGACATCGCCGAGGTCGTGGCCAAATGGACCGGCATCCCGGTGCAGAAGATGCTTGAGAGCGAGAAGGAGAAACTTCTCCGCATCGAGAGCGAGCTGCACAAGAGGGTCGTAGGTCAGGATCAGGCCATCCAGGCCGTGGCTGATGCTGTACGCCGCAGCAGGGCCGGGCTTTCCAACGAGAAGAAACCGATTGGATCATTCCTCTTCATGGGTACGACCGGTGTCGGTAAGACGGAGCTGGCAAAGGCTCTTGCGGAGTTCTTGTTCAACGATGAGAACATGATCACGAGAATCGACATGAGTGAGTACCAGGAGCGGCACACTGTCAGCCGTCTTGTCGGCGCTCCTCCGGGATACGTCGGTTACGATGAGGGCGGACAGCTTACCGAGGCCGTAAGGCGCAAACCTTACTCGGTCATCCTTTTGGATGAGATCGAGAAAGCCCATCCGGATGTGTTCAACGTGCTTCTGCAGGTGCTTGATGACGGTCGTCTGACCGACAACAAGGGGCGTACGGTTGACTTCAAGAACACCATCCTGATCATGACCTCCAATGTCGGATCTGACATCATACAAGGCTATATGGACAGACTTCCTGCCGTTGGACGGCCAGGTGCCGATCCTGCCGGGGAGATGAGGGCGATCGCCACGAGGCGTGAGCTTCTGGATGAGTGCAAGGAGAAGGTGATGGATGTACTCAAGACTACGGTAAGACCGGAGTTCCTGAACAGAATCGATGAGATCATCATGTTTGATCCGCTTACCCAGAACGACATCCGTGAGATCCTTCACATCCAGATGAAGCAGCTTCAGAACAGGCTCTCGGAAGAAGGTGTCACCATTGAGTTCACAAAGGCTTTCGAGGATCACATGGTCACTGGCGGTTACGATCCTGCATACGGCGCCCGTCCTATCAAGAGGTTGATGCAGCGTGAGCTTGTCAACCAGCTTGCCAAGGCCATACTTGCGGGAACCGTCCACAAGGATTCCGTCATCGAGGTTGATGTGGCCGGTGGCCAGATTGTCCTGAACGACAAGAAATAAAATCCGTAAGATCTTCACTGCCGGAGTGGCCATTGTCATAGACTATGTCCAAAGATAGGCGAGTGCCCCTCTCCACCAGAATTTTGCACGTTACCAAAATTCTTGGGTGGAGAGGGGCACTCGCCTATAGTGCAAAGCCTTTTCTATCTTCATTAATATCATTCAATGTAAGACGCACAAACGCGACAATGCTGATTAAGTAATCATTAAAAAATAACTTGAACAATTTGTATATCTTTATGGTCTATAT
>UQUJ01000023.1 GCA_900544195.1 uncultured Alistipes sp.
GGGAAAGAGCTTGCTCTTAACCTTCAAACAAACAATTCAAAACAGCTTCTAAAAAGGCACTGGTCACTGAGCTTTCCCCGAGCGTGTGGTTCGAGAAGCTCAGCGACTGTCGAAGGTCAGAAGTTTCCTATTTTCTTCGGCCAATAAGACCACTGCCTGTCACGCTGATAATCAAGAGGAACCCTTAGTGGCTGGAAGGCTGCCACAGCGAACCTTGGCCACCCGCGGTCATAAGCGGGAGGAACCCAGCCGCCGCAAAGTGAATCGAAGAATGGAACATATTCATTATCAAGGATATAATTATTCCCCTTTAGCAGTTTCCTACTTAAGAGAAAACGTTTATTGGTTGCAAATCAATAAGTTAACCGCCACTCATTGATTCCGAGCGCATGGCAGGTAACCATCTGGTTATCAACCGATAAAGCAAGTACGTGGTGCTTAAAACGGCACCACGTACTTGCTCATAGCATTAATTAACAGAGAGTTATCTGCCAAGACACCTCGGCCTCGTTTGACGGTTGGTGAGCTTGGTACTTGAGCCCGTCGGGGAGCCGAACCACAGGCTCAGCGACCGGGATAGCAGGACTACCCTACTCGTTCTTGAGGGACTCGACAGGGTTGGTGTGGGCGATCCTCAGGGAGCCGATCACGATGACGCTGACGATGATGGCCAGCACGATGATGTCGGCGGCGATGAAGAACAGTGGGTTGAGGGCGATCTTGACGGCGAACTGCTGGAGCCAGTAATGGGCTACAAGCCAGGCGCCCGCGTCACCGATGATCACCGCGAAGACAGCCACCTTCAGGATGTCCGTCACGAGCATCGAAACGATCTCGGAGGACTGGGCGCCGTTGACCTTGCGGACGGCGATCTCGGCGCTTCGGCGGTAGTTCTCGTCACGGACGTAGGAGATCAGGCCGATCACCGCTATCAGCAGGGCGAACAACGCTCCAAGGGTGTAGGTTCTCTTCATCTGCCTCGTCGGATCGTATAGGCTCCTGAACGTCTCGGCGTAAGACTTCACCTCGGCGTCGCTGTCAGGAGCGACCTCCCGGATTGTCTTCTCCACCTTACGCATCGTCTCCGGAGTGACATCCGTGAGCTTCACGACAAGTGTCTGCATCAGCCTTGACCAGTCAAAGTCAGCCTTTTCCTCATCGGTGAGGAAGTCCTTGTTCCAGCAGAAACGCACGCTCGGACGGTTGTCCGGATCAGAGACGCTTCCGATGACATAGTCCTCATAGACTCCGCAGATCGTGACCTGCCCGTGCTCGGTGATGCCGACAATCTTTCCAACGGCTCCGTCAGACCAGTTGGCGAAAGCCGCCATCTTGGTCACAAAGGACTTGCTGACAGCGACATCATTCGGTCCTTTTGGAGCGGATCCCTCGACGAGCCGGAAGCCCATCATATTGAAGAAACCTTCCGTGGCGCCATATTCATCAGCGACATTGAAGAGTTCCCTGTCGTCACCAGGAAGGGTAATATTATTGCCGGAAGCTGACGCCAAAGGTGTCACGTAGGTCAGTTCAGCAGCCTCGACCTCAGGCAGCTGGCGAAGAGCACCGGCGATGGCTGTCATCTTCGTCTGGTCGTAGGACGGGAATGTCTCATAGACAAGATTGCTGTAGTTGTAGCCCGGATCGGCGTTCAGCACCTTGCGGTACTGGAAGCTGACGATCAGCACCAGCGACACCAGCACGGCGTTGATGGCGAACTGGAAGGCAAGCAGTGAGATCTTCCAGCGGCGCTTGCTCTCCTTGTAGCCTCGGAAGGCGCTGGAAATAGGGATTTTGGTGAACATCCTCGCCGGAATGACGGCGGAGACAAGGAACACCAAGATCACAATCCCGACAATGATCCAGACGGAAAGCGGAGTGACAAGATCCTTCACAGGGACTCCCAACAGGGATTCAACCGCACCCCTGAACGCAAAGATCAGCAGGGCTGCCACGGCGAGGGAGACACCCAAATTCCAGGCGGTCTCCTTGAGCAGGATCTTGTTGATGTCCCAAGGCTGGGCTCCGTAGCATTTGCGGACTCCGACCTCGCGCGCCCTGCGGATGACATCCGAGATCGCCACAAGGACGTAGTTCATAATGGACACAAGCAGCAGCAGAGCGGCGATGATGGCAAGTATGAACACAAGGTTCCTGACCTCCGGCTTCGAGCTGTGCTCGGTGGCCAAAGGCGAAAGGAAGTACCAGAGAGTGAGTCCGCTCTTCTCCATTTCCTCCAAAGGCTGGTGAGCCTTCTGCATCTCGTGGATGGCATCCTTAAGCGACGCCGGATCAACCCCTTCGGCCAATTTGACGAAAGCGACGTACCTGTCGTTGCCGACCCAGTTGGAGAGGCTCCACTTGCTCATCGCCTCGATGGAAAGGATGACATCGGCGTGGATCGATCCGTTCTTAGGGAAGTCCTCATAGACTCCGCAGACAGTCAGCTTCAGATTCGGATTGTCCTCGTTGGCGATCTGCTTGCCGACAGCCGCTCCGACTCCACCAAGTTTCTCGGCGAAAGTCTTTGAGATGGCCACATCGCCGCTCCACGACCTCAACGCCTTTTCCGGCTCACCGGCGAGGAACTGGCGATTGAATATCCTGAAAAAGCAGGAGTCAGCCAAAAGGTGCTCGGCCGCCACCTTGCTTCCTTCGTCATCGATGATGAAATTCTCGCTGTTGAATATGCTGGTGAACCTTGTGGCCTCCAGCACTCCCGGCACCTCGGCCTTGAATCCCGGTGCTATGGCTCCGCTGACCTGACCGAAATCCTTATCCTCACCTTGCATAACGGCGCCGGTGCGGATCTTATAGATCCTGTCAATGTCCTTATAGACATTGTCGTACGAAAGTTCAAAGCAGACCTTGGCGATCAGGATGACGGCTATCGCCATCCCGACTCCCAAGGACAAAACCTTGATGATCAAATCACTTTTTCTTCTCATACCCATTCCTCCACATGGAGGCTAATCTTTTATCGTTCAATATTTTGCTTGCATATCCTCCTCCCGATTCCAGCGGTGAGGACACATCATTATATTCCTAATCTTCAATCGTTTAGGCTCCACTGAATATTACTACTCAATCCGGAAGGTTGCCGCAGCGAACCTTGCCACCCGCGGCCATAAGCGGGAGGGGCCCAGGCGCAGCCTGGGAGGGACGGAGCGCGAAGCGCGGAGGGTTCATCGCGACAACCATCTGGATTGGAGATATAGCACGCTATTCCTTCTTCAGCTCGATCGCCGGGTTGGTGCGGGCGGTGCGGACAGCCTGCCAGAGGACGGCAAGGGCGGCAATGACGGCGGTGAACAGACCGGCCATCGCGAAAATCCACCAATGGAGACCGATGCGGTAGGAATAGCCGTTCAGCCAAGTGTGCATCAGGTACCACGCCACCGGGACGGCGATGACGAACGCCACACCGATCATCTTCATGAACTCGGCCACAAGACCCCACAGAACAGAGTTATAGTCAGCGCCATAAACCTTCTTGAGAGACACAGTCCTGCGCTCCTGCTGCATGTAGTACGAACTCATCGCCACGAGACCCAGAGCCGAGACAAACAGCGAAAGGATTGTGAATATGACCATGATCTCCAACACCCTGTTCTCGGAAGCGAACACAGCCTTGATGTCATCCTCGACATAGCTGGCATCGAATAACTTATCCGGGTACAATTCGCTAAAGACCGCCTTGACCCTTGCGAAAGCCTCTTTGTGATCCGGCGTGGTCTTCACAAGAATCGTCCACGGCCACTTCCCGGCAGGATATTCATCATACTGGTAAATCAACGCAGGATGCTGTTCCTCCAGCAACGGCTTGATCTTGAAGTCGTAGTAGATTCCGCCTATCTGCCATGTGCTGTTGGACTTGGTCGTGAACTCCGTGGCGGTCTCGTCTATTTCGAGGATTCCGTAGGCATATTCATTCAGCCAATAACTGTTCGGACTGTGATTGTCCTGTTTCTTCCTGATGCCGAGGATATTGAAATAGGCACTGTCGCCCTTAACCAACTGGAACGAAGCCTCTCTTCCACTTTCTGTGGACATAGTCCAGTTGTTGGTCATGAACATAGGATGTCCATCTCCAAGTCCGACAGCTTCGACGCAACTCTCAGCCTTAAGTTTGTTGATGAGTGGCGTCAAATCACCTGCAAGGCCGAACTGATTGCTGATGGTGATCTGATCCTCAGTATTGTAACCCACCGGAGCATTGATCATAGAGCGGATCTGGAGGAACATCGTGAACGCCGTCACAAGCATCACGACCGTGATGACATTCTGAATGACAATGATGACCTTGCTGTAAAGTGTCTTGGTCTTGAGCCTGAGCGTTCCTCGGACAATCTCGATCGGCTCGGCCTTCTGGATGATAAGCGCGGGAACTATGCCGGCGATGACCCCTACCAAAACCGTGAACAGGACGCAGACAAGCACGCTCACCGGAGAGATTGCCTTGAAGATAGAGATGTCATAGTTCAACACCTTCGAAGCCGCCGGGGAAATGGCCTCGCCAAGCAGGACGGCGATGACCATAGCGGCCGCGCAGATTATGGTGCTCTCGACAATCATCTTCATGAATATGCCGCCTTTCGTCGCCCCGATGAGCCTTCTGGTGGCCATCTCCTTGGCACGGAAGCCGGAGAGAGCCGTGGTCATATTCACATAGTTCAGGATGGCGAACAGAAGCAGCAGGAAGCACATTCCGGCAAGCAGCATCACTGTCGTCTTGTTGCCAAGACGCAGACTGTCATTATAGTCCTCATTGCCGTCCGACAGGAAATAGACATCACGTAAAGGAATGATTCTCACGTCATTATCACCTCCGCCGTAGTCTGACATATATCTCCAGAAATTCTCCCGGCACCATTTAAGAATATCATCGTGTCTGGCCGGAAGATCGGCGTTCGGATAAGCCATCACAAAGCAGGTGGATGATCCGGCGTTGGACATCCGCTCGTCATTCGCCAGATTGGTGATGGTCATGATCTCTCCGCGCAGGAATATGTCGCACGGCCTGATGATGGAGTTCTCAATGTCCTTGAACACACCTGAGACTGTCAGGTTGCTTACCGTTGAGTCAGCGCCGTCGAAACGGATCTCACGTCCAACCGGATCCCTGTCCCCGAACTGAGCCTTGGCGAAAGACTCACTGATCAGGACTCCGCTTATCGAGGCCTTCCACTCACTGAAGTCGCCCTCCACGAGAGGGAAACTGAACATATCGAAAAACGACGAGTCAGCGTAAGAAGTCCTGGCGTTCACGATGTTGCCGTCGATCTTGTACTCCTGCATTCCGTTGCTGGAATATGAAGCTGACCTCTCAATCTCCGGAAAGTTAGCCTTCATGTGGCGGGACAGCCAGTAAGCGGACGAAAGGGTCTCTTTTTGTGCGATGACGTAGATCCTGTCGGCGTTCTTTTGGAACGAGTCAGTGCTCAGCTGACTGGTGACGTACACGGCCAGAAGCAGGACAAACGCCATCGAGAGGCTGAGTCCCAGAAGGTTGACCGCGCTGTAAAGTTTGTTGCGCTTCAAGAAGTTAATGAAACTGCTCATAAATCATAAATCCCCATTCACGGCCTCGTGGAGGCCAACTTTTTGTTTTTCAGTCTTTTATACATATATCCTCCCCACCATTAGAGGCAATAGGATATTCAAGCATATTCCTAATATCCAATCACTTATCCTCCACGGATTTTTACCCGTTTTTGTTTTGGGGATCCCCTCCAGAAGGTTGCCACGACAAACCCTCCGCGCTTCGCGCTCCGTCTCAGGAGGACGGGGGAGACTGTCTTAAAAGTAAAAGTACCCCCTGCGAGGATTGAAAATTCGTAGTCGCCCCTGTAGTGGGGTACAGACTTTTCAACTCTAGCCGAGACTTTTCAGACAGTCTGGGGGGGGCGATGAAGAGCTTTGTTGGAGGTTGCCCCACGACAAACCCTCCGCGCTTCGCGCTCCGTTCCTCCCAGCCTGCGGCTGGATCCCTCCCGCTTATGGCCGCGGGTGGCCAAGGTTCGCTGTGGCAACCTTCCGCCAATAATATCTTAAACGTGAGGGGCGGCGCTTATGGGTGGTATAATTACATTATCTACTGTCAAGTCCGTAGTGACGATTCATCAGCTCTCGTCAAGTAATCAGCCGTCCCTCACGAGCAAGATTCAACGCTAAAGCTCGTTCTTCACGTCGGAGACGATCTGGCCGTCGAACAGGTCGATGGTGCGCTGTGCCACGGCGGCGTCTCTCTGGGAGTGGGTCACCATAACGATGGTCGTGCCTTCCTTGTTGAGCTCGCTGAGGAGATCCATGACCTCCTTACCGTTCTTGGAGTCCAGGTTACCTGTAGGCTCATCGGCAAGGATCAGTTTCGGACCTGCGACCACGGCACGGGCGATGGCGACTCTCTGCTGCTGACCTCCGGACAACTGCTGAGGGAAGTGCTGCGCCCTGTGGCTGATGGCCATCCTCTTCATGATCTCGGTGACCTTCTGCCTGCGCTCGGAGGCCGAGATGTTCAGGTAACGGAGCGGGAGCTCGATGTTCTCGTAGACATTCAGCTCGTCGATCAGGTTGAAGCTCTGGAACACGAATCCGATGTTACCCTTACGGAACTTGGTGCGCTCCTTCTCCTTAAGCTTGCTGACCTCTGTGCCGAGAAGCTCGTAGGAGCCGGAGGTCGGATTGTCCAGAAGACCCAGGATGTTCAGAAGCGTTGACTTACCGCAACCTGAAGGCCCCATGATGGCGACGAACTCACCGTCGGCGATTTCAAATGACACCCCGTTGAGGGCTGTTGTCTCGATCTCCTCTGTTCTGAAGACCTTGGACAGATTTGTGACTTTAATCATGGCTTTGAAAAATTTTATTTGTTATTGTTTATATCCCTTGTTCTTGTTTGGCGATCCTTCGATGGTCGGTGAGTTTGTCGAACCACAGGCTCAGGAACCGCACAGACATATTCATTAATCATTTAGAAGACAAGCACATCGCTGTCGCCGTAGTTGTCGTAGGAGGAGGTGATGACCTTCTCGCCAGGCTCCAGCCCTTCAAGCACCTCATAGAACTGAGGGTTCTGACGACCGATGCGGATCTCGCGCTTGACAGCCTTTCCTCCATCCTTGCTGACCACATAGATCCACTTGCCTCCCGTCTTCTGGTAGAATGTCCCGCGAGGGATGAGGACCGCCCGCTCCGGCTGACCGAGCTGAAGGTTCAGGTAATATGTCTGGCCGGTCCTGATGTTGTCGGGCTGCTGGCCCTCGAACTTGAAGTCCGCCTGGAACTTGCCGTCACGCACCTCCGGATAGACCTTGCGCACCTGCGCGTCGTACTTCTCGCTCTGACGCTCAAATGTGGCGTCGAGGCCCGGAACCACACGGTCAATGTAGTGTTCATCTATCTTAGCCTCAATCTTGTAGCTGCCCTCGGAGTTGATCTGGCCGATCTTGGTGCCGGCACCGATGTACTGGCCAAGGTTCGCATCCAGAAGTCCGAGAACCCCGTCGATCGGAGCCTTGATCGTAAGGCTCTCCTTGCGGCGGCGTATGAGCTGCATGTTCATCTTCATGTTGTCAAGACTCTCGCGCAGACTCAGAAGTTGGGTCGAACGGTAGAGACTGTCCTGCTCCATACTCTTGAGAGTCAGGTCAAGGTTCTGCTGCGAAAGCTCATAATCCTCCTGGGCCTTGAGGTAATCCTCCTTTGAGATGAGCTTCTCCTTGTAAAGCTGCTGGTTCTGCTCGAATGCCCTCTTGTTACGCCTGGCCTCGGAGGCGTAGCGGAGACGGTTCTGCTCATGGGAGAGTTTCTGCTGCTCCATCGAGATCATCGTGTTACGAAGGATGTTCTCCTTTTCCGCAAGCTCAGCCTCGGCGTTAAGTATCTGAAGGTCAAGGTTATCATTGGACAGCACAAGAATCGGTTCCCCGGCCTTGACGGTGGAGCCTTCCTCGACGATGATCTTCTGGACGGTACCGCCTTCGAGCGGGCTGATCTGGATTGTGACCATTGGCTGTACCTGACCGCTCACACGGATATAGTCGTTGAACTGTCCGTCAGTCACCTGGCTGACCGTGATCGTGTCCTTGTCAACCCTGAGGGTCTTGGAATTGTCTCTGAACACGAGGTAGAGCACGAACACTACCACGATGGCTCCAAGCCAGTAAGGCATCGCCTTTTTTGTGAAGGCTGATCTCCAGCCTTTCTTCTTTTCGATTATCTTGTCCATAATTGTTGTTATTTCCGTTTGCTTTAATTCGTCTTTAGCGGCTCTTCGACACACTCGGCGACCGTGATGTTTTTGTCCTTTCGGCGCTTCAACGGTTGGCAAGCCTGCCGAACAACGGCGACCGACGCTGTCATATTCATTGATCAATATAATCCACTCCGTTATAGTAGTTGACCACGCTGCGCTTGATGAAGTAGGTCAGCAGCGAGTTGAGCCGCTGGGCGTTCGCCTCAAGGTAGTTGTTCGATGCGGTCTGGAACTCGATCGGCGAGATTAACCCCTGCTCCAACTTTTTCATATTCAATGAATATGCTTCCTCCTGCACATCGGATTTTCTCTGCGCCTGAATATAGGCGGCCGACGCTCCGTCGCGATCCTGGACAGCCCTGCGCACCTCGGCGGAGATGTCCCTCATCTTCTGGTCGTACTCGGCTGAAGCCTTGGCGACCGCGTTCTTCTTTCTTGCGATGTTGCTGTGTCGCTGAAGTCCTGAGAAGATTGGAATATTCAGGGACAGCTGGACATATTCACCACCATTGTTCTTGAACTGCGTGCGGAAAGGGTCGGATGCCGAGCCGCTGCCAGGGTAGGTGAAGTAAGTCGTGGACCATCCTGCGTAGGCGTTCAGCGAAGGGAGAAGCTGCCATCTGGCTGTGCTGAGCTCACGCTTGGCGTTCAGGAGGTTATAGCGTGCCACCCGGGCGGCCGGGTTGTTCGTCTGCGCGAAGTCAACCATATCCTCCAGAGCCAAGGAATCGGTCAGCATTCTTTCGCCGTCAAGGGTTGATGGGAGTTCCGTGTCGATGACAAGTTCGTGATCCTCAGACCAGAACATCACGTCCTCAAGGGTGATCTTAGCGTCGTTGAGCTTGTTGTTGGCCTCGACGAGTTGGTACTGTTTGTCGGCGAGGTTGGAATCCATCTCCACAACATCCGCGTGACCCTTCTGTCCAAGTTCCTCCTGACGGCGGGCTTTTGTGAGAGATTCCTCGGCGACCTCGACCTGAGCCTTGTAGATGTCGGCCAGCTGGCTGTAATAGAGCACGTTGCAGTAGGCTTCCATCGTGGCGAGGCAGATGTCAGCCTCAATCTGGTCTTCCTGCGAGTTGCCAAGAGCGATGGAAGTCTTGGAGATCTTCATATTGTTCACGGCCTTGAATCCGTTGAAGAGGGCAATGCCTGCTCCGACTCCGTAACTGTTGTGGAAGGATGTCGTGGTGACGTAAGTGTTGGTCTTAGGGTCAACCGCACGTCCGAAGTTATAGTAGGCGGAGCTGCTTCCGCTGATCTCAGGGGTGAAAGCATCGAAGATGGCGTCCCTTCTGGCAAGGCGGGCGTCATTGTTGGCCGCCTGCTGGATCCTCACCTTCGTGCTGTTGCTGACCGCATACTCCATGCAATCCTTCAGCGTCATCGGACAAGGAAGCGACTCCTGTGCAAAAAGCGGAACCGCGGCCATCATCGTCAATGTTATGAATATTGTCTTTTTCATGTTCCTTTTATCTTTTCGGTAAAAGGAACAAGCATCAGGCGTGCCAAAATACACAATTAATTAGTTATGAATATTTTAGCGATTCTAGCGATTTGGGAAAGTGTAAAGAAATTTAACACTGGGTGTAAAGAAACTTTACACTTTTCTCCGGTCACTGAGATTGTCAAGCGACCGTTTGGCCTTCCCTGAGAATGGTTATGCCTAGAAAGAACCGTGGCTATTGAATCTACTTTGACACCTACAACGTGCGGCGACAAGACTACCACACATTACCCCTCCGCAAGAATCTGTTTGGCGGCGAAGGAGAGGGCTTCGTAGAAATCCTCGCCAAAGACTGTGATCAACGGATCGCGGAGGAACTCATAGACATGGATGCCCTCGCTGCGGCCTTTATCGTAGGCGTCCTTGCAGATTCCCCAACGATGGAGGTTCAGGGCCTGACCACCACCGGTTAGTTTGGTGACGCGGATCGGGTACAGCCAGCAGGACTGCGGCTTGCGGAACTTGCACGTGCCTTGAAAGAAGCATCTCTCGATGGAGCAAAAGCAGTTGCCATTCTCATCGAATGTGGTGTAGGCACATTCCTCGGTCTGATCCACGACCGGAGTCACGATGTCCCCGTCACGGTCGATTGAGAAAAAGCCTTCCTTGTCAATCTGCGCGCGGCCCCGCGGCCTCATAAGTTTTGAATATACGGGGTAGTTCTCCTCAAGAGGCTCCAGCTCGGACTCCTCAAGGGGAGCGCCACTGTCACCTATGATGCAGCAACAGCCCTTGCAGACGGCGTAGTCGCAGGCGAAATATTCAGTGACGACATCCTCCGACACAAGGATGTCGCCGATTTGGATGATGGTTCCGAACCTATTGTTTGACGACATATTCAATTCTCATTCCTTCGGACAGAGTGCCGAAGATTTCCTTTACCTTGTCGGCAGAGACGCTGCCGATCCTGTTGTTGTAGCCGGTCAGCACGTCCTTCCCTGCGGAATATCGCATCAGAATGGCGTCGATGTAATTGTCCGTGTCCAACAGATACGTGGAGTAGTTGTTGGCCAGCAAGGACTTGCACGATGCGAGCTCGGCCGCGTCAACCGGCTGCGAAAGTACTGTCTCGATCGTTTTCCTTGCGGCGACAAGGGCCCTCATCGGTTGGTCGGACCCGCTTTTCACTCCATAAGGGAGACCGGACTCGGCGACGGGAGAGCAAGTGAAGATCAGTTCCAAAGCCTCCTGCGGCCAGACGCTGAAACGATCCGACATCCTCACACTGAAGCCATGCTCGGCCATCACGCCGGTCAACCTGCGCTGGAGAGCCAGACCCGCGACCTTGAAAGCCATGTAGTTCTCCGTCGTGAAAGGCTCGGCACAGGCCAAAGCGATGCTGACGCTGACCGGAGAGCCTGTCTTTGAATATGTTGTCGCTCCGGTTCGCATCTTGTACGGAACGAACTGACGGACAGTCGAAGACTTGCTGACCCGGAATCCTCCAAGGTACTGGCACAGAATCTTCTGAACCGACTCGGGCGGCATGTCCCCCACGATCACCAGAACACCGTCATTGGCGCGGACAAACTGGCTGTCAAAGAACTCCGATGCGTCATCCATGACTGAGGCCGTTAGACCGGACGGTGTCTTGACAGAAGAATAATTGTAGTCCTGGTACATCAGACTGTCAAGATAGGCTGGCCTGAGCGACGCCAGCTCCTGCATTCTCCAGGACGTGAAAGCCGAAGCCGACGGCTTTCTGCGGTTGGCGGCGGAAAGCAAGGCCTTGAGCACAAGGGTGAACCTGTTTGACGGAGCGGAGCCGGAAAGTCTCAGATCCGAAGTAGAGACTGTACAGTCCATCTCAACACCTTCAGCCTTGAGAATCTTGTCAAAGTCGCTTCCTGACATGCCGGCGATCTCGCAAAGGCCGAACATGTCCGAGAAGAAAGCACCCTCCCCACGCCGAAGATTCCTCACGGTGGAAAAGCCACCCTTTATCATCAATGAATAGCTGAACCGCCCCGCGGTGTTCATCTTCTTGTAAATCACCTTCATGCCATTGGAGAAAGTCCACATCTCACCTCCGGAGACAGGCTCCGCGGCGACAGACTTGATCTTGACCTTGTTCTTCTCGCTCCAAAAGGCCAATGTGTCCTTTGTACCGGCCTTCCAGTGATAGACAGGTTTTTCCAACGCCGAAACCCCTCTTCCGGCCGACTCGAACACGACCGGCCAGAACCATTCGTCATAGTCATCCGTATTGCCTGTCCATGTCACGGAAGGAGCCTCCATCCCGGAGAGCAAAGCGGAGGCATAGGCGTTGAAAAGATCCGTCTCGGCCTTCGCGGACATATTCCTGGACAAGAAGAATTTAGCCTTGGCCGCAGGAGAGGCCAGATCCGAGCCATAGAGATAGGCCGAAACGCATTGGCGCACGATCGCATCGTTGGTGGAAGCCTTGAGACAGCCGTTCAGGACGGAGTTGCGGGCGACCTTATATTCCTCAATCCCGATCCCTTTGGAACAGATTTCCGACAGGATGGAGGCAACAGCCAACGAAGCCGGCATCAACTGATTGCGAGAGGTCAGCACACTCACGAGGAAACGCTCGTCACCTGCGCTTGCGGCACTTCCGGCGTACTCGACGTCCAATGATTTGACAGGAATATTCCCGGACAGGAACGTCTCCCTCAGACGGTTTGAGACGACCTCGCGCAACGCGTTCGAGAAAAGCTCCGAGATGAACGGCTGGATTGTGTTCATCTGGTCGCCAGGGGTCCTCGGCGAGCGGAATTCCACCGTCACGGAAGAACGTTCGGACGGGATGAATGAATATTCAGCCTCGCTCAAAGGCTTCCATACATATTCCTTTTTCTTATAGACAGGGTTGCGTGAAGGCACCATCAACGAGAAGACGTTCATCTTTTCGATGATGGCGGAAGGGTTGATGTCGCCCGCGATGATGACCGCATGCTGGTACGGACGGGCGGCGACGAGGTCGAACATCATCAGAAGGGTGGTGTCCGACGCGGCCTGGTCAAAGAGCGGCACATCGTCGAATCTGAATATGGTGGCTTCATCACTGTAAGAAATGTAGCCTTCCTGACGGCATCCTATCCCCTTCCGGGACAGAAACCTGTAAGGAATCGTCTTGTTGAAATGTGGCAGTGACGACAGCTCTTTTCTGGCGGCCAGTGTGTCGCACGTCCCTTTGCGGACAAGGGCGAAATCGGCGACTCCCTTCATCGAAGGATTGGTCACCAGATAGTAGGATATTCCGTTGGTGAGACTGCCCATCGTGACGGCCGCGTCCTTCTGGAGAACAGGCAGATCCTGCGCTGGCATCATTATTGAGAGTCCAAGCAGCACAGAACACAAGACTGATTTGATAAAGTAACGCATTACTGACACCTCCCGTTTAGGCAAAAATAGCCAATAATGTGCAATTGACACAAATTTTTATTACATTTGTGGTTATTGCTTGTTGAAGAAATATAGTTAAACATAATTTTTATAACGATGAAAAAGATTATTCTTGCAATCGCGGCCGCGTTTATGGCCGCCGGAATGGCTTCCGCACAGGACATGGCCCAGGCTACAGAACTCTACAATAATGGAGCCACAGCCATCTCTATGAAGAACTGGACAGAGGCGCTTGACTACTTCCAGAAGGCTCTCGAAATGGGTAAGACCATAGGTGCTGACGCCGATGAGCTTGTGGCAAACTGCAAGAACGCCATCCCGGGAGTATCCCTTGAGATCGCGAAGGATCTGATCAAGGATGAAAAGTACGATGAGGCCGCAGCCAAACTCGACGAGGTAGCGAAGATCGCCACTGAATATGAGAACGCCGAGGTTGCCGAGAAAGCCAACGAACTCGTTCCTCAGATGTGGATGCAGAAGGGTGTCAACGCCCTAAAGATTAAGGATTTCGCCACCGCCGCCGATGGTTTCGCGAAGTCTTACGCCGCCGACACCACCGCCGGAAAGACAGCCCTCTACCTCGGACAGGCTCTCGGAGCCCAGGGCAAGACCGATGAGGCCATCGAGGCTTTCAGGCATGCCGCATGGAACGGCGAGGAGGCCGAGGCCAAGGAGCAGGTTTCCAACATCTATGTAAGGCAGGCCAACGCCGCCCTTAAGGGCCAGAAGTTCGCTGACGCCGTGAAGGCCGCCGAGAAGGCCAACAGTTATGTCGAGAACGCCACAGCTTACCTCATCGCAGGGCAGAGCTCACAGAAACTCAGCAAGAACGCCGACGCCATCAAGTACTTCGAGAAGTATCTTGAGATGAAACCGGACGCGAAGAACGCTCCGGCCATCACTTTCACCGTGGCCGCCCTCTATCAGGGCGCGAAGAACAACGCCAAGGCTCTCGAGTTCTACAAGAAGGTTCAGGACGATCCTAAGTTCGGCGCTCAGGCCAAGCAGATGATCGCTTCCCTCAGCAAGTAACCAATGAAGTTCCTCGAGCTTCTTGCTCCGGCAAGGAATATGGACATCGGCATCGCGGCAATTGACTGCGGTGCCGATGCCGTGTATATCGCAGGGCCTGCGTTCGGGGCTCGCCAAGCCGCAGGAAACTCAATGGAGGACATCCGGAGGCTCACTGAATATGCCCACAGATTCGGTGTGCGCATATTCATGACACTAAACACGATTCTCTTTGATAATGAGATCTCCGAGGCTGAAAGGCTGCTTGCCGAGGCTAAGGCTGCGGGAGTGGACGCCATCATCGCCCAGGATCTCGCTGTCTGGAGACTGACAGACCTGCCGGTCCACGCTTCCACTCAATGTGCGATAAGGACTCCGGAGAAAGCTATGCTTTACGAGAGCATCGGAGCCTCGCGGATTGTTCTCGAAAGGGAGATGTCCTTGGAACAGATCAAGGCCGTGCGGGACGCGGTGGACTGCGAGCTGGAGTTTTTTGTGCACGGAGCCCTCTGCGTCTGCTACAGCGGACAGTGCTACATGTCCGAACGGATTGCCGGGCGGAGCGCCAACCGTGGGGAATGCATCCAGGCTTGCCGGTCACTCTACGACCTTGTGGACGAGGCCGGGAACGTTCTTGTGCGAAACAAAGCCTTGCTGTCACTCAAGGACTACAACCTCAAAGACAGGCTGGCGGATCTTGCGGAAGCGGGAATATGTTCGTTCAAGATCGAGGGACGGTTGAAGAACATCTCCTACGTGCGGAATGTCGTGAGGGCATATTCATCGGCATTGGACGAGTTGGTCGCAGCGAATCCGGGAAAATACCGCAGGGCCTCGTTCGGAAGGTCGGAAGGCGGTTTCACGCCTGACTTGAACAAGACTTTCAACAGGGGCTACACACAATTGTTGCTGGACGGGAAACGGTCGGGAAACTGGTCTTCGATGGATGCGCCGAAATCGGTCGGAGAGGAGATCGGGACTGTGGTTTACATCACACCATCCGGTCCGGCACGCCAGACGCTTTCAACCGTAAAGAAGATGGCCTTTCTGACCGGCAAGAGGCCAGACAACGAGAATGTCACGATAACCGTGCGGCAGAAAAATCCGGCCGACCGGCTTCAGAACGGGGACGGGTTCTCGTTCATTGCCAAAGGCAGTGGGGAGATTGTCGGTTTCCGTGGCGATGTCTGCCAAGGGAACCGGATAACGTGCAGGAATGTCCCGGGACTCCATCCCGGCGCGAAACTGTACCGCAATCACAGCAGTGCATTCGAGAAGGAACTGAACTCTGACCTGCCGGTCAGAAGGATTTCTGTGTCGGTGGATATTTCAGTCATTGTGGTTCCGGTCACTACGACAGGATCAGTGACCGAATGGTGCCGCTCAGTGACAGAAAATATTGGCCCCGTGACCGATGACTCTTGCCCAGAGACCGAAAAGGGCCGGTCTCCGAGCCAGTCGAAGCGACTGTGCAAGCAGACATATTCACTGAAAATCAATGCGGTGAGCCAGGACGGGCGGAGTATTGTGCTGGAACGTGAGGCCGGAGACAGCACGGCGGAGAACGCGAAAAGGATGCGAGAAATGTTCGTGGCACAAATCTCAAAGGACACGGGAATATATTCATTCACACTCAGTTCGCTTAACGTGGAAACTCCTGACGGCTCGCTGCCATTCCTTCCGGCCTCAGCGCTGAACGCGATCAGGCGCGACCTCGCCGCCGCCCTCGACAAAATGCCTTGCAGAGCGATTCCTCTGCCCACAGGCAAAACTGCCGACAATCCGGGAATCTACAATGCCCTTAGCACTCCAAATAACGCCGAATCCCCATCCGGATGTCAAGACCGTCGGCAAGACCAGAAGCCGATTCTATCTAAAATCCCGGATATTCAAGAACCGGCATCGGACGGCATCCATGTTTCGTACAAAGCCAACATCGCCAACCATGTCGCCCGCGAAACCTATCAGATCCTGGGTGCGACCCAAACCGATGAGGCTTTCGAAATCTCGCACCTTCCCGGCACCGAACTGATGCGCACCAAATACTGCATCCGCCACGAACTCGGCCTCTGCCCGGTTCATCGGGAAACCGGCAGGCATCAAGGCAAGGCAAACTTCGCGACCGGCTCATCCAAGTTGGCCACAACCACCCCGTCAGGGCACCTTTATCTTATCAACAACGGCAAACGCTACCATCTCTCATTCGACTGCGCCAACTGTGAGATGGTTGTCCGGGTTAACGATTAATTGTGTAAATTTACCACCGCAACCACTGCTTTTCGGGAATATTCCGAGGCACTAAAACAGATTTGATCATGAGTCTCTTTAAGAAAGGAGTGTTGTCTCTCCTTATTCTGGTTTTGTCCGCCTTGCCATCCCAAGGCAACGAGGTGATGTTCTCTCCGGTGATACGGAACTTCACGCCATCCGACTACCATGGCGGCAGACAGAACTGGTCAGTCTCACAATCAGCATCCGGGTTGATCTATGTGGGTAACAACCAATATCTTCTGGAATATGACGGACATTCATGGAACAGGTACCTTATGCCTAATAAAGGTATCGTCAGATCGGTTCTTGCGGATCCTGACGGAAAAATCTACTGTGGCTCCTCTCAAGAATTCGGTTATTTCGTGAAATCAGGAAACTCTCTGATTTTCCGTTCGCTCAGTGACGGACTGAAGGAGATGAAAGAAGACCTTTCCGATGTCTGGAACATCATAAGGGATCCATCCAACGGCGACATCATCTTCCAGACATTCAACTCATTGTACATTTACAACGGCACTTATGTCCAGTGCGTCCGCAATGTGAACCCCTTGAACATCATCAAGGTAGCGGACAAGATTTACTCACAGTTGATTGACGGAGATTTCGTCCGTGTCGGGGAAGACCACAGCCTCAAGACCATTATTCCGAAGAGGAAGCTTTCCAGCGAGGTCGTCGCGGCGTTCGAGCATAATGGCCACACATTGCTCCTGACTAGCAAAGACGGGTTCTATCACCTTGATGATGAAGGACATACCTCAAGTTTCAGAACCGAGGCGGACGGGATGTTCAAAAGCAAGATCATCAACAGAGCCGTGAAGACCAAGGACGACTGCTTCATCGTCGGTACCATCAAAGGAGGGATTGTGTCCATCGATTCGCAAGGACACATACAATGGAGGATCGATGCCAGGAATCAACTGCAGAACAACACCACGCTTGGACTGCTTTGCGATGAGGACAACAACATCTGGGCGGCTTTGGATGACGGACTCTCTTTCATAGACAATTCTTCCGGAATAGGGATATTCAGTCCTCCCGGCGACAAAATAGGGATGATTTACGATGTGCTGTTTGAAGAGAATGAGATGTATCTGGCCACCAATCATGCGGTTTACACCAACGACGGGCAGAGTCTCGTCCCCGTGTCCGGCCTCAACGAACAGATCTGGTGTCTTGAAAAGGTCGGCAGGAAAGTGGTCTGCGGCCACAACCAAGGGACATACTCCGTCAACGGCAGACAAGCCTCCCTGATCTCAGACAAAGGTTATGGAACATTCTGCATCAGAAACGATGTCTTTAACGGGACTAATTGGGTGATCGAGGGGACATATTCATTCCCCTGTCTTTTCAGAATCCATGAGGGCGGAGAGTGGGAATATGTGCCGACGCTTGAGAATGTTCATCAGATGGTGAAGCGGATCGAAAGCGACGAAAGCGGCAACTTGTGGTGCTCACATTTCAATCGGGGATTGCTTCGTCTCAAACTTGACAGCGACAGGAGCGAAGTCCGTAAGGAGGAATATATCAGGACTCTCGGCGATGTTTCCGACAGTCTGTTCTCCGTTATGAAAATCAGCGGAAGGATTGCGTTCTCCAACGGGAAGAAGTTTTTCACCTATGATTCCCTGAATGACACGATCGTGCCTTACGATGCCATGAACTCCGGTCTGCTGCCGAGGGTCTCACGGATCCATCAAGCCATCCACGCCAATGCCAACAACTACTGGCTGGTGTCTGACAACTCCTTGTTTCTGATTGAGTGTGACAACAATGAATTCTCCGTCAAGCGCACTATACCGTTCACATATTTCGACATCTACGCCGAGGAACGCGCATCAGTCAGGTACGACGAACGCTCAGGGAACACCTACCTTTGTCTCAACAACATGCTTGTGAGGATCAAGACGAAGCAGTTCCTTTCCAAAACCAGACATAAGGACAAGGATCTCAGTCTGGTCTCCATCAAGGCGGCATGCAGAAAGGGAGACGTGAAGGACATCATGATGGAGAATGGTGTGAAGATAGATTTCAATCACAACAACCTGACCTTTCTTTTGGGATATCCTGTGTACAACGAAATTGACACACGGTTCCGGTTTCAGCTTAAAGGACTGTCGGACAATTGGGTAGAAACCGACCAATACCTTCAGCAAGAGTACGCCAGACTACATCCCGGGAAATACCAATTGGTTGTGGAGGCATATTCTGAGGAAGAGGTACTGGACAGGCTCACATTCGACTTTTGCATCGGACAGCCATGGTTTTTCTCTTGGTGGATGAAAGCCCTCTATGTCCTCTTACTCTGTCTGGCCATGTACTTCGTCTATCTGTTTACCAACATTTCCGTGAAGAAAGAGCAGGAACTCAAGTTCACAAGACAGGAAATGGAGAATCTCAAGAAAATCGAGCGGCAGGAGAAAGAGCTCACCGAGATGAGACAGGCAAGGCTTGAGGAAGACCTTAAGGGTAAAAGCAAGGAGTTGGCCAGCAGCACCATGACCCTGATAGCCCATCAAGAGATCCTGGAATCCCTGTCCAAGGAGATTCAGGCGCAGAAGGTCGCAGGTGGCGCAGGGAAGAAGGAACTCGAGCATCTGCAAAGGATGATAGACAACCATCTGGTGTCAGACAAAGAGACATGGGACATGTTTCAGGCTAACTTCGACCGCATTCACGAGCATTTCTTCAGGCATCTGAAAGAATCCTATCCTTCCCTGACACCGTCCGACCTGCGTCTTTGCGCCATGTTGAGGATCAACCTTTCCACCAAAGAGATCGCCAACATGCTCAATCTCACAGTCAGAGGGGTGGAGTCTGCAAGATACCGTCTCCGGAGGAAGCTGAACCTTCCATCCGAAGACGGTCTCACCGATTTTCTTATCAAATTCAGTTGATCAGGAAGGTTATCTATCCCAAGTCACAGACGCCGACTTCACATCAGCTGACGATGTGCCGATGAATATGTTGAACCGACCCGGTTCCCAGACATATTCAAGATCGCTGTTATAGAATTTAAGGAGGTCCGTTCCTATCTCGAAGCTGACCGTCTGGGTCTCGCCAGGTTTCAGGCTGATCTTCTGGAACCCTTTCAACTCCTTGAGCGGACGTGAGATGCTGGCGACCGGATCTCCGATGTAGAGTTGCACGGTCTCCTCGCCGTCCCTCTTGCCGGCGTTCGTCACATCCACGCTGGCGACAAGAGTCTCGTCACCCTTTAATGACATCTTGCTCAAGGTCATCCCACTATATTTAAACTCTGTGTAACTGAGACCGTAGCCGAAAGGATAAAGCGGTTCGTTAGGAATGTCAAGGTACTTTGAGGTATAATGGTCTTCCGCCACTCTCGGCCGTCCGGTGTTCAGATGATTGTAATAGATCGGAATCTGCCCGACTGTGCGAGGGAATGTCGCCGTCAGTTTTCCGGAAGGGTTCACATCTCCGAAAATCACATCAGTCAACGCCCTGGCCGCCTCGGCTCCGCCATGCCAAGCCTCGATGATGGCCGGGCAATGGGCGTCTTCCCATTCCAAAGTCATCGGCCGGCCGTTGGCCAGTGCGAGGACTAGTGGTTTTCTGGTCTTTAGGAGAGCCTTCAGAAGATCCTTTTGGCTTTGAGGAAGCCCGATGTCTGAGCGGCTGCAAGCCTCTCCGGTCCAGCTTCTTGGTTCTCCCAAAACCGCCACGATCACATCAGCTCCAGCTGATTTCGCCACCGCCTCGCGGATCAGCTTCGCATTACCCTCCGGATCAGCGACAAGGCCTGTCACCTCCGCCAGCTGTGCATCATCCGTGAGATGACAGCCGCGCGCTTCTATGATTCTGGCGGAAGAGCCCACGGCCTCCTTGAACGCCTCGGCTATCGTGGCGGATTTCTGGTCATTGGTACCGCTCCACATTCCGAGCAAGTCCTCTTTCGTGAACGCCATCGGACCGACAACAGCGATAGTACCTTTCTTCTCAAGAGGAAGAATGCCATTGTCATTCTTGAGAAGGACGATGGACTTTTGGGCGATAAGGCGGGCGAACTCAAGATGCTCCCTCGTCATGAAATCATCCTCGGCCCTTTTCTCGTCCAGATACCTGTAAGGATCCTCGAAAAGGCCAAGTTTGTACTTTGCCTCAAGGATTCTGCGACATGCCGTGTCAATGTCTTTCTCTGTGATCCTGCCTTCATCAAGAGACTTCTTGAGAGTCGTGATGTAGCCGCTTGTCATCATGTCCATGTCCAGACCGGCCTTCAAGGCAAGAGCCGAGACGGTTTGCGTGTCCCCAAGTCCATGCTCGGTCATCTCTCCGATGGAATCATAGTCGGAGACGACAAAACCGCCGAATTTCCATTGATTCCTCAACAAATCCGTGAGAAGCCATCTGTTGCCGGAAGCCGGGACACCCTCAATGACATTGAACGAAGACATCGCACTACCGCAACCGGCGTCAACGGCACCCTTGTACGGTGCGAGATATTCATTGTACATCCGGACCTTGCTCATGTCCACCGTGTTGTAGTCACGACCTGCCTCGGCCGCTCCGTAAAGGGCGAAATGTTTGACACAGGCAAGGATTGTCGTGCTGTCTGCGAGATTTTCTCCCTGATAGCCACGAACCATTGCGGCGGCTACCTTGGCACCCAACCACGGATCCTCACCGCTACCCTCCGCGATTCTGCCCCATCTTGCATCGCGGGCAATGTCCACCATCGGGGAATATGTCCAGTTGCATCCATTGGCGCTGGCCTCGACAGCGGCTATCCTGGCGCTTCTCTCAACCAATGTCGTGTCCCAAGAGCATGAGATAGCCAAAGGAATCGGGAATATGGTTCCGAAGCCATGGATGACATCCAGGCCGCACATAAGCGGGATCCCAAGCCTGGTCTCGTTGACCGCGATCTCCTGAAGTCTGCGGAGTTCCTTCACATTGTTCCATCCGGTCGAGGTGAGAAGTCCTTTTCTCACAGCTTCGTCAAGGCCGTCCGTTCCGGACAGCACTCCCGGAATGTCTCCTCCGGAAAGATTTAGCTGGCCGATCTTTTCCTCCACCGTCATCTTAGACATAAGGTCTGAAATGAACCTGTCCCTCTCGGCCTGTCCTTTGTCAACATTCTGACCGCAGGACGAGAGCGCTACGGCAGAAACAATCAATAGTGTACGAATTGATTTCATTGCTGATTATTTTATGATTAATGTTATGCTCATTATCTTATGGCATTCAGTCTCTCCAGTCCGTTCCTGACATCCGGATGGCTCATGAACAGATTCCAGATGAATCCACTCCTGTAATTCTCGATCATGACGGTGACTGGTCCTTGATTAAGCCCCATGAAAATCGGAGACACCCAGTTCTCGGTCAGATTGAAAGCGTCGCGGAAGCCATATTCCCCCCACAAGAAAGAGCCATGATTGCGGTAATAGTTCAGGAAAGCGTCCATTGACTCCTTCGGAGTGTAAGGGAAAGACGCCAACGCACCTGTCGGAGCTATCGTCCCGTCATCCATGTCTGTGACAGGCTCGGCGGCGGAGTAGTTCCACATGTGGTCGCTGGCCGTCAATCCCCAACAATCAGAACCGTAACCGACGTATCTTGAAGGATTTTCCATGCAATACCTAAGGTTGACCTCGGCGATCGCCTTGTTGTTCTCGAAATAGTTGGTAAACCGGTCCGTAAGCTTATGAGGATCAAATCCCATAAAAGAATAGTGGGTGAAGAACAGCGGACCGCCGTTGGACACGGCCACATCCAATCTTTTTCCATAATAAGTGTTGCCGTTCGTGTACCTGTCTCCTTCATGTACCCGACCCCATCCCGATCTGTATTCAGCGGCATAGTCTTCCTGGCTTGCCCAACCGGAATAGTACATCTCCGCCGGCACGGAATGAGTCGGGGACATTATCGCCATAAGATAGGTGATCATGGTCTCGTTCCAGCCGATCAGTCTATGGTCTATCACCCAAGCCTGATCAGGAGACCAATGCCAGTAAAGGTACGGGCTGTCCGGAGTCTGTCTGTACCAACTCCATTCGGTGGCCTTCCAAATGTCATCTATCCTTGAACGGATTGTCGTTTCTTCATCAGAATCTCCGTCAAAGAACTGTCTGGCGCACAGCAGACCTTCCATCATGAATGAAGTCTCAACCAGATCACCTCCGTTGTCCCTTGGTCCGAACCAAGCCACGGTCTTCCCTGTCGTACCGTCCATGAAATGCGGATAGACTCCATGGTAGCGCTCCGCCTTTTCAAGGAAAGATGTTATCCTCAGGAACCTTTCCACACCTTCAGCCCTGGTAATGAATCCTCTATGGATTCCAGTCAGAATGGCCATCATGCCGAAGCCAGATGCTCCTGATGCAATCATATCACTCTTTCCCGGGACATTCTCTCTGGCCAGACCGCTCACCGGCTCCGCCATCTCCCAATAGTACCGGAAGTTCGCGAGCTGAAGCATGTCCAACAATTCATCGTCTGACATATTCCTTGTCCTTGAGACAACCTCCGGAGAGCATTTGGACTCCTTAAGGTCATAATCCACAACCGAGACCTTGTACCACACCTGTGTGCCGACTGTTCCGAGATAGTCCGTAAAACGGTCTGTCCAAGGCCTCCGGACCGCGACCGGAGCGAAATTTGTCCCGTCAAAGGAGCGGTATATCTTGTAATACTTTATTCCCTCCTCACCCTGACGCTTCCACTGGATGTCCACATGACGCTCGAACCCTGTGGCCTCAACGATCTCCGGACGCGCGACATTCTCCTTGGCATGCCTGGACGGCAGAAGCTCGATGTCATCAATGAATATAGTCACCTCCTTGTCCGCCTTGCGGCCTTCACTGAAGACTACGGCCGCGAAACGGTTGACCAAGGCCTCTTCCGGACGCCCTACGGCAAAGTTGTCCAAAGGGATTCTTACGGAATACCATTCATGAGGTCTTATTCCGATGGCATAGTCCGAGATATTCAAGGATCTGGAGACAGACTTGTCCGTTGAGACAAACGCCACGGTCGGAAGAGCCTTGATGTCTGAACGATCCGTGACCAGAAGCCGGAGTGACAGCTCATCCGGCTTCCGGAAATTCTCCATGCCGCGCATCGGTGGGTAAATCACACTTGCATTCCACGAGTCTCCTGCCGAGACATAACTCAATCTCAAAGAATTACCTGGGGAGGAAAACTCTGACTCGGAGATCGGAACGCGTCCCGCATGGTTTTCTATCCAGGATTTCCCTGAATATTCAGTTTTCGAGTAATAATAGTTGTCGGCCATGAGGCTGTTGTCAAAGAAAACATAATCATACTCTCTCTCGGTCGCCGACATGGCCAACCCGAAGAGCAGACATAGAATTGCACTAAGCAGCATCTTTTTAGAATTCAATCTGATCATTGCGTGAGATATTGTTTGAAAGCAAAATTAGGCATAAACCTAAACCAGAGAAAGAAAGCGGCTACTTGAAGATTACTTCAAGGGTGTAAAAGATTTTTGGCGGCCTCGCCGGATAATGCCGGGATAGTTTTTGTCCATCAAATCCAAAGCAAAAAACATTCAATCGTTACATATTGATTTTTAAAACGTTAAATAAGGCAAAAGTATTAAAAGAGTACCCCTTGAACGTACGAAAGTAATCATGAAGTACCACAATATGCTTATGAAATGAAATAGTTTTAGTTCTTTTGCAACTGTGGATCGTGACATGCCGTGGTCACGGATTTGGCATAATAATCAATTTTTTAAACTTTTTAAAACCGCACTATTAATGAAACTAAAGTATTTCCTTTATCTACTGATTCTTGCCCCGATTTCAATGGCGGCTCAGAATCGTACTGTTTCAGGAACCGTCACGGAAAAGTCATCCGGGCTTCCGGCGGTCGGTGCCAGCGTCATGGTAAAAGGAAGCCGGACAGGCACAATCACCCAAATTGACGGAACATATTCTTTGGACGGAGTTTCGGATCAGGCGACCCTTGTGTTCTCTTCCATTGGCTTCAAATCCATGGAAATGGCTGTCGGCGGAAGATCTGTCATCAATGTCGCGCTTGAGGATGACGCCACCCTGCTTGAGGATGTTGTCGTCATAGGTTACGGCACAGCGAAAAGCAAGGATCTCACCGGAGCCATCTCCACTGTCAAGTCGGACGAACTTGTCACCACACCTGTCGCCAGCCCGATGGGAGCCCTTCAAGGAAAGATTCCTGGAGTGCAGATCGTGAATTCCGGAGATCCTGGAGCGACACCGACAGTACGAGTCCGCGGAGTGGGCTCATTCGATAGTTCTTACCAAGGACCTCTATACGTTGTGGACGGAATGTTCTTCGACAACATCGATTTCCTTGACAATTCAAACATCGAGTCCATCACGGTACTCAAGGACGCTTCTGCGGCGGCCATCTATGGTGTGCGCGCCGCGAACGGCGTGATCCTCGTGACAACCAGAAATGGGGTGAAGGGCAAGGCAAGCATCACCTACGACGGTTACGTAGGAATCCAGAGAGCCAACCATCTCGTCAAGATGGCAAACTCAGAACAGTTCGCACGCCTGATGGGTGAATATGGCGACCTGACGAACATCAATGCATCCATCTCCAAATGGGGAGGAAGCAACGGGGTTCCTTCGACAGACACTGATTGGTATGATGAGCTTCTTGGAACAGGCCACATCCAGAGTCACAGCCTGAACGTGTCCGGCTCCGAGGAGAAGAGTTCCTATCTCATCGGCGTGAGTTATTACGATCAGGATGGCATAATGAAGGAGGACAGCGGTTACGAACGCTATAATATTCTCACCAAAGGCAACTATAAACCTTTCGAGTGGCTTAATCTGGGCGCCAATGTCACCATAAGCAACGGCAAAAGGACAATCGGCAACAACACCGCTTTCAGAGACGCGTTCATCCTGCCTTCCATAGTACCGGTCCATGACGACAACAATGCGGACGCGACCCCGGAGAAGTTCGCATCCCCAGGAGACGCCGGATTCGCCAACGGTTATTTCGAGAACCCTGTGGCACGCGCCCGTTACTATGACAGCAAGAACACCTCCTTGCGCGTGCTGCCATCCGTGTTCATGGACATCAACCTCATTCCTGACAAGCTCAAGTATCACTTCAGCCTGTCGCAGGAATACCACACGCTCAATTCAAGAGCCTACACTCCAGCCTACGTCGTGTACTCGATGCAGAGCAACACACAGAGCACGCTGACCAAGGCACAGCACAACTACAACAACACCATCATCGACAACACATTGACATACTCCGACAGCTTCGGCAAACATAATGTCACCGCGATGATCGGTCATTCCTCAAGATGGGAGAACTACAGAATGCTGCAAGGCGTGGCCAAGAACATCGCGGGAAATGGAGACTCGCAGTTCATGTACGTCAGCCTTGGTGACGCGGACACCCGCCTGGCCTCGGACACCGGATTCTCTTACCGTGGCCTCTCGTTCTTCGGTCGTGTCAGCTACGACTACGACGGAAGATATCTCGTCTCAGCGACACTGCGCCGTGACGGAACATCAAAATATCAGGAGCATTGGGGAAATTTCCCTTCAATAGGTCTCGGATGGGTCATCTCTCAAGAGAACTTCATGAAAAACCAAAAAGTGTTTGACTACCTCAAGCTCCGCGCAAGCTGGGGTATCCTCGGAAACGACAAGGAGCCTGCCAGCGACGGATTCGCGGGAACAGACCCGGCATGGTACGCCGCCTTCGCCGACAAGCTCTACCCGGGTTTCACTATCAAGAACGTCTTCAGCTGGCTGAAATGGGAGAAGGTTAAGGAATATAACGCCGGAATCTCCTTCTCTTCCCTCGACGGGAGACTCACCGGGGACATAGACTATTACAGCAGGCTTACGACAGAGGCCGTTGTCACCAACACGATTCCTATCACCATGGAGACGGTTCTCGCCAACAGCGGATCAATCAGGAACCAAGGTTTCGAGTTCCAGTTGGGCTGGATGGACAAGATCGGAGACTTCGGCTATTCGATCGGCCTGAACGCCGCCACTCTCAAGAATGAGGTTGTCTCCATTCAGGACGGGGTCGATTATATTCTTACCGGAACCGCCGAGAACAGGACAATCATGTCAGTCGGGCACCCGATGAACAGCTTCTACGGCTACAAGGTAGATGGTATCTATAAATCAGAGGAAGAGGTAAAGGCGGACCCTATCGCAGTGGCCAACGGCTACAAGCCAGGTTATCTTAGGTATGTTGACATTGATGAAAACGGAGTTCTTGATGACTCCGACAGAACATTCCTCGGCTCGCCGTACCCTAAGTTCACTTACGGAGGAAACATCTCGTTAGCCTGGAAGGGAATTGACTTCGGAATGACTTTCTACGGCGTGGCCGGTGTCAGCGTGGCCAATTCAAAGAGCGGATTCCGGAACTATGCGTCACTGATGAATTTCACCGACAGGTTCGCCGAGGATCATTGGACTCCAAGCAACACCGGAAGCAAAAACCCTTCGGTGGAAGGACTCATGAAAGCCTCGACTGGTCAACTCAACGGTTATTTTGTCCAAAAAGCCAACTATTTCCAGATTCAGAACGTTCAACTCGGCTACACTTTCGACAAATTGTTCGGACATTTCAAGACAAGAGTCTATCTCTCGGCGTCACAGCCTTTGTCGATCTACTCCTACGAAGGGTTCAATCCGGAAATCGCATCCGGACTTGACACCGAGACATATCCAATGGCCGCGACCTACAGCATCGGAGCAAGCATAACATTCTAAATCATGGAGGACAAACAGATGAAAACACGTTTTACTAAAATAATGCTTCTTGGGACAGCCGCCTCATTGATGTTGTCCGCAAGTGGCTGCAAGGATTGGTTGGATGTTCCTGTCGAGGCAAAAGAGCCTGTGGAATCCATCGATTACACGGACGCGACACGCGCCCAAAGCATTCTTATCGGGACATATGGACAGTTTGTAGGTTGGAATGTGGCCGGCAGTTGGTGTCAGCTCGCCGTAATGGCCGTCAGAGGAGATGATGTCGAGAAAGGGAACCCTAGCCCTTCAGATCAGGCAATCCTGACTTCGCTCCACAATTTCGACTATTCAGAAGCTCCTTCATTCTGGGCTCTGAGCAACTCATGGAGCGGGATGTACACTGCCATATCACAGATGAACGAAGCAATCAGCGCTTTTGGTGACTACAAGGAGAACGGCGCGGACGAGGCAACGATGAACAACTACATCGCCCAAGTCAGGGTCCTGCGCTCATATTGCTACTTCCGGCTGGCCCGTCTGTTCGGCGCCGTGCCTGTGTTCACAAATCTTGAGGAACAGAAGGCAAGCCCTCGCCGTTCCACATTCGAGCATGTAATGCAGTTCATCATCAAGGAGATGGACGAGGCGGCGGAGAACCTAAGGAACGTGAAGCCTAACACCGCCGATATCCCAGGCTCTGTCACAAGACACACAGCTCTTGCCGTAAAGGCAAAGGCCGCCGCCGAGATTCTTGACTACGACAATGTTCTTTCCGCCACAGAAGAGATCATCTCCGCCTACGGGGAGGGTGCCTTGACCGCGGATTTCAGCAAGGTTTTCAACAACGAAGGCAACCTTAGCGACGAGAATCTCCTTGAGGCTCAATATTCATCGGCCACCAACCCACAGACCTTCGATGACAACTACTTCGCGTTCCAAGGACCGGCACACTCAATCCAAAGCAAGGTGCAGTTCGGCGGGAACAACCTTGGAGGAGGTTGGGGATTCCTTCCGCCTACCGAAAAGCTCAAGGCATTCATGGAAGCAAGAGGTGAGGAAATCCGCTACAAAGTGTCCATCCTGAAGGTCGGAGAAGAGACTTATGCGGGAGACCTTCTCGTGGCTGACGCGGCCAAGCCATATCCGTCAATGTACAGTGGAAAGGCCTACAATCCTTCCTCACTCACTGCTGACAACGCGAACTGGTGGGGCAGTAACAACAGTATAAAGCTCATTCGTTACTCAGACATCCTTCTCCTCAACGCAGAGGCGAAAGTTAAGAAAGGCCAGAACGGAGACAAGACTTTCAATTGGGTCAGGAAACGCGCCGGAATGCCGGAGATGACAGGTGTCACCTTCGAAAACATCATGGATGAGAGATTCGCCGAACTTTGCCTTGAGAACGGAGAGCGTTTCTATGATCTTGCCAGAACAGGCCTTGCGACATCGGAACTCAAAGGCTATTCCGAAGCGAAACGTTTCTACCCTATCCCACAGATAGCCCTTGACGCTGACAAGGCACTCCAAGAAGATCCTGAATAACATAAAATTAAATCAACAATGAAGAAAGTGATACTGATATTGGCATCACTGCTGACACTTGCCGGTTGCTCGTGTGGCCGGAAAGGCGAATCCTCCAAAAGTTCGTTCCCGGAATATCCCGACAAGGAATACAGACCCATAAAATCCGTCGGAGTGATAAAGGACCTGTCCGATGACGAGTTGTTAGAAACTGTCCAAAGGCAGACATTCCGTTATTTCTGGGACTTCGCCCATCCTGTGTCAGGGTTGGCGAGAGAAAGGAGCAACACCGTCAAAGGCGCGTCATATTGGGACTACATCAACGAAGTCTATAATGAACCGAACTTCAGCGAAAACACCTACGGTGAGGAATCGTGCGCCATCGGTGGCAGCGGATTCGGCATCATGTCCATGCTTGTGGCGGTGGAAAGAGGTTGGATCACCAAGGAAGCCGCCCTTGAGCGTCTCCATAAGATTGTCGAGTTTCTCTATCAGGCAGAGACATTCCACGGAGCTTTTCCTCATTTCATGAACGGATCCACAGGCAAACCTGTGACTTTCGGTCGGCTTGACGAGGGAGGAGACATTGTGGAGACATCCTACATGTTCATGGGTCTGCTTTCCGCCAGAGCCTACTTCTCGGGAGACACCCCATTGGAGGTGTACCTTAGAAACAAGATCTCGGAAATGTGGAACACTATGAACTGGGCCTGGTACGAAAAGGACGGAGTGCTGTACTGGCACTGGTGTCCGAACCAAGGCTTCGACATGAATTTCCCAATCAGAGGATGGAACGAGTGCCTCATCACCTACATCATGGCAGCATCCTCTCCATATCACCCTATCTCAAGGGAAGTCTATGAACACTGCTGGAAAGCTCCCGGCTATGTCTGCGACAAGGAATATTACGGGATCAAGCTTCCTCTGGGAGATTGGGGTGAAGCACTTGGCGGACCATTGTTCTTCGAGCAGTACTCCTTTATGGGCATCGATCCGAACGGACTGAAGGATGACCATACCGACTACTATGAGCAAGGAAGGGCCCATACCCTCATCCAGCGAGCCTATGCGATAGAGAATCCGAAAGGCTTCAAAGGATACGGCAGCGACTGCTGGGGTTTCACGGCCGGAGACAGCAACAAAGGCTATCTGGCACACGACGCATCCAATGACTGTGGTGTGATCCAACCGACAGCGGCCTTGTCCTCGATGCCTTACACGCCAACCGAGTCCATGGAGGCGCTGAAGCACTACTACTACGACCTCGGCGACAAAATTTGGAGGGAATATGGCTTCGTGGATGGTTTCAATCCTGACACAGGATGGACATCTGACACATTCATCGCCATCGACCAAGGCCCGATCATCAACATGATCGAGAACTACCGCACCGGAATGCTTTGGAAGATATTCATGAACATCCCTGACGTGCAAAGAGGTCTGAAAAGACTCGGTTTTTCTTCACCGTACCTTAAGAACAATGACAAATAAACACAACTTCATCATAATAATTATCCTGACGTTATCCGTCCTCTCCCCATGGGCGGATAATGTCGTTTATGCCCAACCACAGGATGCCGGAAAGATTGTCTCATACCGTAAAGTCACCGGCGGAGTCTCCGGACGCACGGAAAGAGGCATATTTGACATCAGAGCCTATGGTGACAACGCCATAAGGGTCAGAATCTCTCGCAAACAGGCACTAAGGGACTTCTCCTACATGCTGGACGACGGGGTGGCTCCTACCGACGCGACAATCAAGGATTCCGCGGGAATAATTCTCGTCAAGACTCCGAATATCTTGCTGAGGATAGAGAAAACGCCCTCCATAAGGCTGACTTTCATGGACAATCTTGGCAACATCCTTAATGAGGATGAACCGGGAACAGGTTTCGGAACTACATTCGAAGGTAACCGTGTGACCAGTTACAAGAAACTACATGAAAAAGAACGTTTTGTCGGACTTGGCGAGGCTTTGGGCAATTTGGACAGGCGAGGTACCGTCGTCACGTTGCAGAACACAGACACTTTCAACTATGGCGACCCAAGGCTGCCCATCTACACGAACGTTCCGTTCTACATCGGCATTCTTGACAATAAGTGCTATGGAATATTCTACCATAATTCCTTCCCGGGCACAATCAATTTCGGAGCCGGAAACGTAAGATTCATGTCAATCTCGCATGAAGGTGGAGACGCTGACTATTTCTTCTTCCACGACAATGATCCGTCAGGAATAATCAAAGCCTACACGTCGGTCACAGGGCGCTCTCCTCTTCCTCCTCTTTGGAGTCTTGGCTTTCATCAATCAAGATGTAGTTACTACAACGAGAATCAAGTCATGGAAATCGCCGATGCTTTCAGGCAGAAAGGCATCCCTCTGGACTGCATCGTCCTTGATGCCGATTATCTTGTTGACTACAAACCTTTTGTGATCAACAAGGCACGATTCCCTGACATGAAAGGGATGTCGGACATCCTTCTCGGCAAAGGAATCAGACTCACGGCGTCTGTCAATCCGGGAATATCCACAGACAAAGATTATCCCCCGGGAGAATCCGCGATAAAGGAAAATATTGTTCTGAAATATCTTGACGGGACTCCTTACGTGGCTCCTATCGCTCCGAACGTGAATTGGTATGTTGACTACACTTCCAGCCACGGAAGGGAATGGTGGAAAAGGCAGATGAAGGTCATGTCTGACAATGGAATCAGCGGCTACTGGAACGACATGAATGAGCCTGCAGTCTCGGAAAGCATTGTACCGGACAATGTCGTGTTCGATTTCGATGGACTCGGAGCAACGACCAAAGAGGCGAAGAATCTTTTCGGGATGCTAATGGCCAGATCCTCCTACGAGGCCGGATGCCAGAATGTCAATAACGAACGGCCATTTGTGTTGACCCGTTCCGGATTCGCCGGTGTGCAACGTTATTCGGCGGTATGGACAGGAGACAACACCGCCAATTCAAACCATCTGCTTCTCGGAGGTCTGCTGCATTGCCAGTTGGGCATATCCGGAATACCATTCACCGGATCCGACATCGGAGGGTTCATTGGAGACGGAAATAAAAGCCTGTACACTAGATGGATAGAAACAGGAGTATTCTCCGGGTTCGCCAGAAGCCACAGAATAGCTTTCGGTGCCGGCAACGAACCCTGGTCGTACGGAGAGATCCCCGAAGGCATCGCCAAAACCTACATCGGACTTCGTTACAGACTGTTGCCGTACATATATTCATTGTTCGAAGAATCCACGAGGGACGGAATGCCTCTAACCAGAAGTCTGAGCATCTACCATCCGTATGACGCGATGGTTTATGAGAGCAGGCTCCAGTATGAATATTACTTCGGCCCATCCATTCTGGTGGCTCCTGCAATCCCGGAAGAGAATGTAACACCCGTCTATCTACCTGAGGGTGAATGGTATGACATCTACGGTGGAAAACTTTTGGAAGGGTCAGAAAGAGTGGACCGGCACTATCCTGACTGCCAGTTGCCTTTGTTCGTCAAGGGATCTTCGATCATTCCTATGCAGAGCATGACTGTCAGCACGATGGAACAGCCATCAGACACATTGTTCATCCATCTTTTCAAAGGAAAACATCACTCGGACTTCAGCTACTATGAGGATGACGGAATCTCCTTCAACTACAAGAAAGGCGACTTCCACAAGAGGACAATCACATATAATCCTGATTCAGGGGAGATTGAGTTCGGAATCCCAGAAGGGAACAGGCATTCCAGGTTTAAGACAATCAAACTTCTCCTTCATGGATTTTCAGAGAACCCCAAGGTCTTTCTCCCAGACGGAACCAGACTTTATGTCAAAAAGAACGACATACGGTTGTTCGACCCTATCAGCAACATCCGTGGCTACTACGAGAAAGCCCTTTTGGAAATAGCCGAGGCGGAAAACAAACCGGTCATAGGAACCTCGGTTGAGTTTAACAACAGTGACGGCAGGATAACGTTATGTATAAAAGATTGATTATTGCCACCGTGCTGATCAGCGTGGCATTGCTTGACGCGGTTGCCAAAGACAATACCGTCAGGAAGTTCAAAGGTGACACATTTAAGATCGTGCAGTTCACCGACATTCATTGGGTTGATGAGAAAAAGAACGTGAATGACAGCACTCTTGATTTCATGGACAAGGTGATTCGTTCCGAGAAACCGGACTTGGCCGTCCTGACAGGAGACATTGTCACATGGAACTATGTGCCGGAAGCGATAACTGCATGGAAAAGGATCATGAGATTCTTCTCCGACAGGAAACTCCACTATGTTGTGACTTTTGGCAACCATGATCCGGAAAATGACACACTCTCTACCAAATCGATAATGAAACTGCTTGGGAAAAGTCATTACAACCTTACTTTCAATGACGACTGTCTTTCAGGTCAAGGTAACTGCTATCTCCAAATCAAGGATAAGGATGGCAAAAGAAATCTCTGGAATCTTTATTTCTTTGACACCCATGACTACAATCACTCGGAAAATGTGGCCGGAGCCTATGGTTGGATCGACTTCGACCAGATAGCATGGTACCGGAAACTCAGCGACAGGCTGAACAACGGTCATCCTGAAAGGGTCCCAGCCATGGCGTTCTTTCATATTCCTCTCCCGGAATACGTACCGTCTGATTCATCCAAAGTGTACGGGAGCATCAAAGACATTGAACGAGGAGCCCCTGAATTAAACAGCGGTCTTTTTCATTCATTCGTTGAGAAAGGTGATGTCTTAGGGACGTTCTGTGGTCACGATCACAACGATGACTACATCTATGTCTATGACGGTATCTGCATGTGCTACGGACGCAAGACAGGGTTCAACATGGTCTATGAGGAACTTCTGAAAAGAGGTGCGAGAATAATTGTCCTGCATAAGGACAAACCGTCATTCGACACGTACATAATCGATCAGGAAGGACGTTGCCTTGATTTCAGTTTCGACCGAAATAATCCCCGATAATAATAAGACAGATTGAATTCCAGTAGCCAAGTAACTTTCCTCCAAATAGTTGTCAGATCAGTTCGCGGATGATCTCATCGGAGGTGAAGAGATGGTCTTCTGGGATGCGGATGCGGCCGCCTCGTTTTTCGAGGGCTCCTTCATCCAAAAGAGAGTCAACGGAGGCGCGGTCGGCCAATGAATATAGTTCCGCGGCTTCCAAGCCTTTGTCAGTGCGGAGGGGGAGCATGATCCTCTCCACTCTGATGTCCTCGGGCGAAAGGGTCTCGGAGGTTCTTGAATATGTCGCCGGGGAACCGTCCGGACTTCTGTGCGGAAGTTCCTGACTGTTCCAGGAGCGGGTGTCGCCGGTCAAGGAATGGGAGCCTGGTCCGAGGCCGATGTACGGGACACGGCTCCAGTAGGCGCTGTTGTGGACGGCCTCGAAGCCGGGCCTGGCGAAGTTGGAGATCTCGTAATGATGGTAGCCTGCCTGTCTTAATGTCTGACACAGAACGTCATACTGATGACGGCACTGTTCATCGGAAGCCTCTACGTAGCGTTCGTCCGCAACCATCTTGGCAAGGGCGCTTCCCTCCTCTATTGACAGTTGGTAGGCGGAAATGTGCTCAGGATCAAGTTTCAATGCCTTTTCAATCGTGTCTTTCCAGACCTCATCCGTCAGTTGGGATAAGCCGAAGATCAGATCTATGCTGATGTTCCGTACTCCGCACTCGCGAAGGATTCGGAAGGCTTCAAAGGCACGAGACGCGTCATGGCGGCGGTTCATCCAGCGGAGGATTCCGTCGTCGAAGGACTGGATGCCCATGCTGATCCGGTTCACGCCAAGGGCAAGGAGTCCATGGACATATTCATGCCCTTTTTCCACGATGTCCTCAGGGTTCACTTCTACGGTGAACTCATCGAACGGCGGTGTCGGGACGGTCTCTTCGACAGGCCCGGTGACCGGGGGTAGCGGCTCTGCGACAGGATAGGCAGATTCTGGCAAACAACAATCAGACTGCTGTGACCCGGGAACCGAACGGAGTGGTCGCTGAGCCTGCCGAATCGCACCGGACGATGCAACAGCCTCGACGATTCGGGATAAAACATCAAGAGGAAGCACCGATGGGGTGCCTCCTCCTATGTAAAGGGTATTGACCGCATCATGGGCGGACATATTCATTGAAAGTTCCTCCTGACGGTCACGGATTTCCGCGATGACGGCGTCCGCATATTCATTGAACGCCTGAGTGCTCCGGCATATTTCCGAATAGAAGTCGCAGTAGGTGCAGAAACTGCCGCAGAAAGGAACGTGGAGGTAGATCACGGGACTACCTAAGCAAGAGTTCCGTCTTGCCGAGGAACGCCTGGGAGGTGTAGGCCTCAACCGTGTATATTCCTGACTGATAGGAAGGAATGTCGTTGAGGTAGATGCTCAGGTCAACCTCCTTGCCCTCATAGTCCACCTCACGGGAAGCGGAGGCAACCATGGTCTGACCGTTGAAAGTGAACGAGGTCTGGCTGCTGTTGGTGAGCAGGATTCCGTCAGGATCCTTGACGCGCAGATATACTCTCACCGGTCCCTTCGGAGCCAGATCGTTCTCAACAAGACTCAGGGAGGCAAGGAGCCTTACGACCCTGCTGCTGCGGTCGGTGACCTTGTCGGAGCCATTGTAGGCGGCGACGCTCAAGCCTCTGGATTTGATCACGGAGCCTGCGGCGACCTGACCGGAAAGATTCTCGACCTGTCCCTTGAGGTCCGCATTCTCGGCACGGCTCTCGGCTGCCTCGCGACGCGCGGCGGCGGCATCGGCTGTCAGCTTGTGGTTCAATGTGTTGAGAGAATCTATCTGCACAATGTAGCTCTTCATGATGCTGCGCAGGGTTCCGAGTTCCTTCTCGTACTGACGCATCTTGCGACGATTCGTGGCTTCAGTCTTCTGAATCCTCTCTATCAACTGGTTAACCTCTTCCTTAGAGGAATCCAGCTGGCTGTTGATTGATGCGTAGTCGGACGAAAGGTTGTCATAATCACCCTTCAAGGCGATCATCTGCTGGGTAAGGTCCTCCTTCTCGGCGTTGAGGTCCTTGACAAGGCTGGACTTCGAGAACCAAATGTAAGCAAGTCCCGCGGCGAGCAGCACCGCCACCGCCACAAGAATCCACATCACTTTCTTGAGGCTTTCATTCTTTTTTTCCTGCTCTTCGCGCTCACGGCGCTCCTGGATAGGATCTATTTCTGCCATAGTCTTTCGATTTAATGATTAATGACACAAAAATAACAAAACTATTTCATATCTTTGTTTGGTTAGCAAAAATCGGACTATTATGAAATATTTTGTAAGAGCGGTCAAATACTTTTTCTATTTCACCATTCTTTTCGTGGTCATCATGGCCGCGCTTGTGTTCGTCGGAGTCGTCAAGGCTGATGTCAGCCTGATGTTCAGGGACGGCTACAAGTCCCTGTGGCAGATAGCCTTGCTGTTCGCTTTCGTCTCGGCGTTCTATCCAAGATTCGGCTTCATCAAAAGGTCTGTCTTGTTAAAAGGTGAATATTCCGAACTCCGTGGCGGGATTATTGAATATATGGAGACGCGCGGCTACCGTCTCGAAAGCGAGGAGGGCGAGAACATGACTTTCCGTCTGCGCTCAAAGTTCAGCGCCCTGTTCAAGATGTTCGAGGACAGGATCACGATGACCCGCGAGCTTGGCGGCTTCGAGGTGGAAGGACTCACCAAGGAGGTGGTACGGATTGTCGGCGGGCTGGAGTACAAGTTCCGCGTGCTGGACGAAGAGTAGCGCCCGACAGCTAAGCGATGAATATGTTCGATCGGTGCTGTCAGCACCATTGAGACATAGATATAAACCTCTAATATTCAAAGATTATGGCAGAAGAACTCAAGACTGTCGCGAAATTCGACAACGCGATGAGCGCCCACATCACAGCTGGCATGCTCAACGAGAACGGCATCCCTGCCGCAGTGTTCGGGGAGAACTCCTCCTACGTCTCACTGAACTATGTTGTTCCTGTCGAGGTCAAAGTCAACGCCGCCGACTACGACGCCGCCATGGCCATCCTCAACTCTGATGAGAAGGCCGAATAGCCCTCGTCGAATACACTGGCCGGTTTCAGGCGGTGAAGTGCTGTTCACTGACTCTCGATAGATTGTGAGACATTGCCCTCCATCTTGGGAGGGCAATATTTGTGAATATATTCATAGGCAACACATTACGCGACACGCAATGTCTTACATTGGTGTCAGATCGTGCACCATAACGTGACTATGAACGGGATGGAGAATTCGAGGACAAAGCCGTGGAAGAGGGAAATCACTGAATATTCCTTGCCGGAGGTTGCCATGATGATCGGAAGTGTGGTGTCCATTGATGTGACACCGGCGGCGGCTATCGGAGCGAGCGGGCCTCCGAATCTTGAAAGCAGCGGAGCCAGCAGAAGCGTGGCCATTTCCCTTATGATGTTGGACAACAAGGCGATGGTGCCGAGTTCGGCGCCACGGTAGCCGGTTATGAATATGCTGGAGAGGGAGTAGTAGCCGAATCCCGAACCGACGGCCAGACAGTCTGTGGCTGATCGTCCGGGCAGAATCAGGGCGGCCACAAGGGCCCCGGCAAATGTACCGAACAAGGTTCCGGCCGGGAGCAATGCCATGCGCACATCAAGGGACTTGAATCTGGAGACAATATTCCTGTCGCTTCCCACCCCTATCCCCACGAAGAAGAGCAGGGCGCACAAGGCATAGAATGTCAGATCCCCTTCGACAAGTTTCTCGGGCACAATTCCGGAGAGACCTGCGAGAATGCCGAGAACGAAGAAGCCTACTATCACAAGACTGCCTTTCATGACTTTTTCTTTTCAGATTCAACATGACGCCACAAAAGCCAGGCGAAGAAACAGCTCCCGGCCAGTGACAACACCGCGATGAGCAACGCATCCAGTCCGAGTGACGGGAGCGACGAGATTATCTTCCTGTTTCCACCTACCTCGACTCCAAGAAGAAACAGCAGAGACCAGATCAGAATAGTCGTCAGCTTGGAGACCCATCCGCAATCTCTGTTTCTCAAAAGCCATCCGGCGGCGATTCCCCCGAACAAGAATATTATAACTGTAAACATCCTACTTTTAACTTTGTTTAAGTAATCATGAGCCACTTGAAAAAGTGCCATTTGCCACTTTTTACCCCTTACAGAAGTATCTGCGAG
>UQUJ01000024.1 GCA_900544195.1 uncultured Alistipes sp.
GATCTTTTTTCGAAGAAGGAGTGTGCCGGTGGCACATGACTGATGAGAAAAGAGATATAAACCGAAAAGATTCCTTAAGATGATGCAGGTTATTTTTTGAAGGTTGCTTAATATGTTAATATCCATTATATTCCATCAAATCAATGAATATGCCCGAACACGGGAATACGGATTATCCCACAACCCACTTCTCGACGGTGCGGGTCCGGGAGGAGATGTTGACGCCGACTTTGACGAGGGTCTTGCCGTCCTCTAACTTGTAAGGGAGCATGTAGCCTTTTTCGTCTATCTGCTTCAATGCGTCTTCGGCAGAGCCGTCAACCTTGAACTCGAAGACGTAGATGCTGTTGTCGGTGTAGCAGACGGCGTCGGCCCGTCCGATGGCGGACTTGACCTCGGTGCGGATGTAGAACCCGAGCAATGAAAAAATCAGGTATATGATTGTCTGATAGTGCTTTTCGGCCTTGTTCTCCAAATCATTCGGGATTCCGGCGAGATAAGCCTGTAGCTTCTCCATCGCAAGGTCGATGTCCCGGGAGTCCATCGCGGCATAGAAATGCGCCACGAATCCGGAGGCTGTTCCTGTCTTGCTCGGATATTCACCGAGAAGCCCTCGGGTGAAACCGATCTTGACTTCCCTGTTCGGGTAGCCGAGGGTGTAGAGCTGCATCCGCTCATCGTAGGACTTGATGGTCAGGTAACCAGTCTGATAGAGCATCGGCAAGGAGTTGTCGGAGAGTTCCGGAGACACGTCAAAATCGGACTGGGGAACCAGCGGGATGTTGTCCAATGTGGTTTCGTCAATAGGGTTACGCCTCAGCCTTTCTACAAGATAGGTCGGCGTGCCGGAATCAAACCAGTAGCTACCGATACGACGGTCACTCAAGGCATTAAGCAAGCTGAAAGGATTGTAAATATCCTCGGACCCATCGCAGAAATGATAGCCGTCGTAGTTATATTTCAACAATTTCAGAGCTTCATCGTAGGAAATCTTCTGCCTGTCGGCAAGCGCCTGCACACCATATTGAATATTATCCTCCAGTTCCTTCTGAGAAATACCGCAAATCGCCGAGTACTTAGTCTCCATCGAAATATTCTTCAAATTGTTCAGCTCACTGAATATGCTGAGCTGGGCGAACTTGTTGATCCCGGTGATGAATACAAACCGCAGATAAGGGTCAAGACTCTTTATCGGGCTGTAGAAATTCCTCATTATCTGCCTCAGGGACGGAAGCCTGACCTTGTCGTTCATCACATCCAGCAGCGGTGCGTCATATTCATCAACGATCAGCACAGCTGGTTCCCCGGTCTTGGCAAACGCCTCTTTTACCAGAAACTCCAACCTTGCGTTGACATCCATCTTGTCCAGATTCTCACCTTTGCCATAAACTCTTTCATATTCAGCAAGTTTATAGTCAAGCTGGCGCAACAGTTGATCCTCGTTCACGTGCTTGGCTGTGGACATGTCGAAATGGAAGACCGGGTGCCGCTTCCATTCTTTCTTCTCCTCTCCGGCCTTTAGTCCCTCAAACAGATCCTTCCTTCCTTCGAAATAGCAATGGAAAGTCGAGGACAGCAGGGATTTACCGAAACGACGCGGACGGCTCAGGAACACGTACTGATACTTGTTGGCAAGATCATCCACATATCCTGTCTTGTCGACATACAGATAGCCACCTTCGATGATCTTGTCAAATGTTTGTATCCCGATAGGGAATCTTTTGAATCCGGCCTCCATAATTCAATATAACTCAACTCTCAAAGATAAGGCTTTTTTCCAAAGGAACAAAGCCTTGACACTCACAGACATTTGATATTTTCATTGAAAAAGCCTCCGCACGGGGAATGACCGAACGGAGGCTTTCAAAGTTCACAATCTTATTAGATCACTTTCTCAACTCCATCAAGGTCTATCAAGGTGAACTGAGCCTTACCCTGATAGATAGTGAGGATTCCTTTGACGTTGATCGGGGCGCCACCGAGGATGGCCTCGTCAATCTGAGTGTCTGCGAAGCGGGAATAGCCGCTGGTGCGGATCTGCACGGACTGACTGCCCATATTGAAGTACTGGCTGACGGAATACGCCGACGCGTTCTTCAGCAGGGTGGCCTTGAGTTCCGGATCCGAAACCTGTCTGGCATAATCAGCGGAATAGGCGTCATCGAACTTTCCGGAATTCAGGTAGCCGATGAAACCCTGCTTGGACATCGCCCAGGTCGTTATGCCCCACGTCGGATCCGCGACCGGCTTGTAGTCCTTGCCTGTGCCGGAAAGGAATATCCTGTTGGACGAGGACTTCTTGTCCTTGTAGGAGTCTATGTAGATCAGGCAGAAGATCTCGTTGGCGTAGGTCAGGCCGTCAAGCTCGACATAGCAGCCGATGTTCTCCTCTTTCAGAAGATCGGCGGCGGAGACTTTCTTAGGCTGCAGCGGAGTGTCAATCTTACCTCTGAATATGTGAGTGTCAATGATGTATTGAACCTCGATGTAGGAGGTCTCATATTCACCGGTAGGATCGGCGTAGCCCAGCTGGATCATTCCATTGTAGGCGCCGAGCGTAAGGCCGCCGCACTTGACATAGACCCACTGACCGAGCTTGTAGTCGTTGTAGAGGGCGTTCTTGCCGATCTTCAACTCTATGCCGCCCGTGGCGTCCTGGATGTAGATGCTCTTGTAAACATTGCCGCTGCGGTCCTCGGAGACCACCTGCCCTCCGATGACGATGTCCTTCTCTATCTTCACCGGACCGGACTTGTACAGAGCCTTGAGCTGGGCGATGGTCGTGTTGGGGGTCATCGTCACAGGCTCGTAGACATCAGCCTTGCCGTAGTCCGTGGTGAAGACCTGGTCCCACTCCTCGCAGGAGGCGAGGGCGAAAATGGCGGCGATCAGCGCGAAATATATTCTTTTCATACCTTGGAATCCTTAGAATCTGAAATAAATGTTCAACATGTAGTTGATTCCGCTCATGTAGAAATACTTGGAATCAAACCTGTAGAATCTCTCCTTGCTGACGGTGTTGTCCACAAGGCGGGTCTGCTCGTAGCCGCCGGTGCGTACATCCCTGTTGTTCAGGAGGTTCTTCACCTGCATCGAGAAGCCGAGCTGGTACTTTCTCTGAATATACCAGGACTTGCCCACGCTGGCGTTCACGAGCATGAAGTTCTTGAACTTCTCCTGCGCTGCCATGTACTCGATCTCCTGGGCGGTCACCTGACCGTCAGGCCCGGCTGTGGCCATGTCCGTCCTGTAGAGAGGATTCATGTCCAGATAGGAGTTCCCGAAGAAATCCACATCCGCGTCGATGAACCAGTAGTTCTTGTTCCATGCGAGGCCAAGGCTGGTCGCAAGCTGCGGGGTACTAGGCACATAGTGCCGCACGGTCTTTCCGTCCACGGTAGGATGGCTCTTCCAGTAAGGAATCGTCACTCCGTAGGTTCCGGCGACATATTCAGCGCTGTTGTCGAAGGTCTGGTACATCGTAGGGTTGGAGGTGTAGATGTACTGGCCGTAGGTGAACACTCCCTGAAGGGAAAGGTTAGGCACCGGAGTCGGCACCTTGAAGCCGAGTTCGACTCCGACGTGCCTCTCGTCGATTCCGGACATCGCGAAGTTGGTGAACGAGTTCTGCGAGTCATCGTAGAAGCTCATCACGTCCGTCTGATCCTTGATGGAGGTGTAGAATCCGGTGACGCGAACATCGTAGCCGGAATTGCTGTAGGCGTAGTTGATGTCCGCCGTCAATGTCTTGATGGTCTTGAGGTCAGGCATCACGGTGTTCCTCGTCCTCGGGGAGATGAACGCCTGGTTGAATGTCGGGGCCTCGGTGATGTAGGCTGCGTCGGCGTAGATCCTGTGGCCTCCGCTGATGAAGTAGCCGAGGTTGATCTTTCCGGATCCCGTCAGGAAGTCCTTCTTGTCGGACTCGCCCTTCGAGGTTATCGGTCTGCCGTCGATCTGGTCGTACTTGGTGATGATTTCCCCATTGTAGGTGAACGGGTTGCCGTTGTCGTCAAGTCCCGGGAAAAGACCCTTCCTCAAAAGACCTTCCCTCCAGAATTTCGAATATCCGAGCCTTCCGGCCACCGTCGCCTCGAAGCCGCCGAACGTGAAACGTCCTGAAGCCCATGCCTCCGCGCGGCGGACGTGGGCATAGTAGTCGTAGCCGTACTTGTCGCCCTGGGCAAGGGTCTGGGCGGCTCCGTTCCTGAGATAGTAGTCCAGATCGTTCTGGATCATCGTCGGATAGGCGGCGAAATCCCTCTCGGCGAACTGGTCGATGTTGACATAGTAGTCTCCTCCGAGCAGGTCGCCCAGAATCTTGTAGTACTCCGTGCGGTTCCACTTGTAGGAGAGTCCTCCGTTGACTGTCAGGAACTTGACAGGATTCCACTTGGCGTTGACAGCGAAGTTGAGATCGTTCTGATCCACACGCCTCTCCTCGATCACGTACTTCGAGCGGTTACCTGAGGCGGTGGAGTTCAAGGAGTTCACGGCATAGAGACGATCCCAGTTGATGTGGGTGGTCGACGGGAGGTCGGTCTCCCAAGCCTCCTTCGCCCATGCGTACTTGGCGAAGTTACGACGGTTGTAGTCCGTGTTGTCCATGTAGAAATAGCTCGGAAGATTCCTGTAGTAGTCAGGACGAGGATCCGGGGCATCGTACCAGTCAAGAGCCGTGTAGCCGTTCTTGCCGAATCTGTAAAGCACTGTGGCCGAGGCCGAGAACTTCTGGGACTCCGGAGTGAAGTCGTACTTGAGGATGGCGATCGGCTCGTGGGTCTTGCGGACGCGGGCGTTGCGCACCTTGCCGTTATAGTAGCCCCAGTTGGAGTTGTACATGTTGTCGCCCATCAGATCGTAGACCTCCTGGGTGGAACCGTTCTGCGCTCCACGCTCGCCAGGGGCGGCCATGAATGTGAATCCCAGCTTATGCTCCTCGCCGAACCTCTTCTCCACGGCTCCGTAGTAGCCGAACGAGCGGTAGAAAACACCCTTTATCCAGTCATTTCCGCCAAGCCTCGCTGATGCGCTGAAAGCGTAGGACCAGCCGTTGTCCAACTGTCCGGAAGCGTAGGTCAGCATCAGGCGGAGCCTGTACAGAGCGCTGTTGGTCAGCACGCTTCCTCTCCAGCCTGTGCGGACGGAAGAGGCCATCGGCATGATGTTCGTGAGGCCGTTGTAGCCGCCGAATCCGAAATCGGAGACCTCGGCTCCGTTCACGGACTCCTTGCTTCTGGTGGCCTCGTTGAGACCGCTCCAGAGGGAGTACGGCGTGTAGCCCGTGATAGCGTCGTTCATCCTCACGCCAGCAAGATAGACATCCTGTGACTCACTGGAATAGCCGCGGACACGGAAGCGCACGGAACTGAAATTGTAGCCGGCCATGTTGTTGAACACATCGTTCTGGCCGAAAAGGATGGTAGGGCTGTCCTGGTAGCCGGAATCGTCCATGTCGAACTCGGAGAAACTGGCGTCGTCCACCTCGGCGACTTTCGCCACCGGGGTCAGGGACAGGTTGAACATGTTCTTGACATAGCCGTCATTGACGGTCACGTTCACTCTGGACTGGAGATAGTCCGGGCTTTCGATGACAAGGTCGTACATTCCGTCCTTCAGGTTCCCGATCTGGAATGTTCCGTCCTGTCCGGCCTTCACACGGGCGACTTCCTTTCCTTCTGAATACAGGATCAGATCCGCTCCGTCAATGGTCGCCTTGCTCAAGCGGCTGACGACCGTACCTTTCACGCCACCGGTGTAGTTCTGGGCCGATAAAGTCAGAGCCAGAAACAGAGCCGACGCGGCAAGGAATATTCTTTTGTTCATATTTATTGAATATTAACTATTTATCCATTTGGAGGGTCACTTCGACAAGCTCAGTGACCGAGCCTCTGCGGTCACTGCACTTTCAGTCACCGAGCTTGTCGAAGTGCCGAAGCGACTGAAGTAACTACTTGTTACTAATGACAATATAGGTCGGGTAGTGGTCGCTGTAGCCGCCGACGTAGGAGCCGGATGAATATGTCCGGAACGGCGTACCCTTGTACTGTCCTGTCTGCTGAACCATGAACGGCTGGTTGAAGACGCGTCCGTAGTACTTGCCCTTCACGATCGGAACAATCCTGAGCGTCCCCTTCGGAGCGTTCACAAGCGCCTCGTTCGCAAGGATGATGTCGTAGATGTTCCACTCGCCCCGGTAGGCCAAAGAGCCGTAACCGGCTTTCAACATTGAGGTAAACGGAGAGAAGAAGTCCATCTTGCCGACTTCGGAGACATTCTCCTTGCCGTGCATATAGACGGCCATGCTCTCGTCCGTAGGGTTGTCGTTCATGTCACCCATCACCACGATCTTGATCCCGGGATATTCATTCATCAGTTTGGCGGAGTTCTCGTAGATGATTTCCGCGCCACGGCTCCTAAGGTCGCTCCCCTTGCCTCCGATCCTGGATGGAAGGTGGGCGACGAAGAACGCGAACATCTCGCCCTTGATCTCGCCCCTGACCATCAGCACATCACGGGTGCGGAAGTGTCCCTGAGACTCCTCGTCCATGTCGAACTTTATGTCCTTACTGTTGAAATCAAACGGAATGGATTTGCTTTCAATCAGTTTGAACTGCTCCGGCCTGTAAAGCAGGGCCACATCGACGCCTCGGCGGTCCGGACCGTCATAGTGCACGATCTGGTAATTGGCGTCGGCGATCTCCTTCTGGCTCACAAGATCCTCAAGCACATGGCGGTTCTCAACCTCGCTCAGGCCCAGAACCGTGTGGAAAGCCTTGTTCTCGTCAGCCATCGCCTTGATCACCGTGGCGATGTTGCGGAGCTTGCGGTTGTACCGCGCGTCAGTCCAGCGGTTTGCCCCGTCGGGGAGATATTCATAGTCATTCTTGCCCTCGTCGTGGTAGGTGTCGAAGAGGTTCTCGACATTGTAGAAGCCGATGACATACCCCCTCGCGCCCTTGTCCCCCTTGGCGCAGGCCGTGGCGGCCACAACCAGAAGCAGCAGAGCGGAATAAAGTATTTTTCTCAAACGCATATCAGTTTAGTATTATATTCATTTATAGTGGTTTCTACCACCACCAAGACACCTTGGCAGGATCTTCGGCCTCGATCTTGGCGGCGGTCTCCTCGCCCACTTTCGCCGGCAGGTTCACGAAGAAATCTATTCCTGTCTTTTTCTCAAGGTCATCTACTGACATTGAATACTCAGATGTGATTCTTTTGTCGCTATATACCTTATGGTCAAACAATATGGCGCAGGCAGAATAACCCGAATAGCCAAATGTGGAGTTCGCTCTATAGCGGAGGACTACCTTGTAGTAGCCTGTCGGGACGGTGACCTTCTTGCCATTGTTGTCAAGGGCGTATTTCACCGTCTCTCCTTTAGGGTAATCAACCACACATCCTGTTACCACGTACAGCGTGTCTGAACCTTTGGCCCAAGAGCGCACCTTGCCCTCCAGGTTCGCCCATATTCCTCCGTTGAACCCATTAAGCTGCGGAGTCATATTTGTCCCGTAAAAAGTCATAGCGTTAGGATTCTTCTGTGGATCGGCACCTATGATATTTGGCCTGTCCGCAGACGGGAGCTGATGCCCTCTGTCATACCTTCCGCTGTTTCCGACCGAATACCCACGGAAATGCAGCACAGGTTGCTTATCCTCATCAAGCAGAGGATCCAGTCCCCATGCATCCGATCTGGAGCCGGTTCCGACATTCCATCTGCTGAGCGGATATGCCACCCACGGAGCCACAAGATTGTCGTAGTCCCAAATGAAGGAATAGTTCCGCGTCTTTACAGAGCCGATCGTCATCGAATGGGCGAAAAAATCCGTCCCTGCCGGAACTGAAGGAAGTTCCAGCCAGCCTGTCTCGTTCGGCTTTGGTTCCGGTGTCGGGTCAGGATCCGGCTTGATCTCCGGTTTCTTCCCTTTCTGGCTGATTGTCTTCGAAGCCTTTCCCGCACTGTTCTCCACAGTGAGTACAGCCGAGCGCTCCTGCTCCGACTCATTCGCCGCCACATTCAGGGTGACATCTGTGCTGCCGCTACCAGAACTCGGCGCGGCGATGATCCAATCCACCGGCGCGCCGCCATCCACCGAAGTTAAAGTTATTTTCCAGGATGACGAGGCTTTGACATAAATGTACTGCGAACGCCCCTCCGCCTCAATCATCGTGGTCTTCACCTCGACTGTCGGCGGAAGCACATCCTCCTTACCACCTGAACCACAAGACGATAGCGCCAGCATCACAACCCCGGCGCAAATCATCCAAAACCTGCTCAACGTTATCTTCATGTGTTCGTATTATTAGAGAGCAAAAGGGCTGCCCGCTTTTCCGGGCATCCCTTTGTCGTTCTTTGATATTAATTTATTTTTCCGCCTGTATGCCAAAAAGTACAGCCCTGCAATCCGTGCCCTTTACCGACTTGACAGTGATTGTCATGTCAGCGGAAAGTGGTTTCCCACCATTTTGGGCGGCGATGTCTATGGTCTTCTTGGATGCGGTTGTGACATTTTCTATCGTGTAAGGAGACGTGTTCGAGCATCCTGGATTTCCTGTCAGACCGATGGCTTCGCAGATAGCCTTTCCATCAGATTCAGCCACAACACTTGCTGTCTTACCTTTCCAGGCCAAACCATAGAAAGAGATTTTCTTCGTACCGGCAGGAACCACAATCGTAGCTGAGCCAACCTTCTTTCCTGTGCCAAGCTTAAGTATATCGACATCACTGACACCATTGACGGTCGCTTTCTCTGAATATGACTCCTTGTCAACCACTGTCCATTTGACGTTGCTGGCAAACTCGCCCGCAGCCGGAGTCTCTCCGCCAGGATTGTCTCCGCCGCCTTCACCTTTTTCAAGAACCTTGACCTCGACAGCAATGACATTGAGGAGATTGGAATTGGTGTTGAGGGTATTGAAAAAGCCAGTCACCTGAACCTTGTCGCCCTCTCCGAATGTTGAATAAATCGAATTAGGAGCAGCGGACAGAGCCCCTTTGAATTTTGTCGCGCCTTCAACCTCGAAGTTGGTGTAGCTTCCGTTCTTTACAACCTTGGCGGTGTAAGTGACATATTCAGCGAAACCAGCGCTGTAGGAATCGAAAGTGGAAGTGATGTCCTTCGCTTTCGGGTAGGTCACGTTGTGTCCGGAAGACACCTTGGTGGTTACAGGACCCATTATCTCAGGCACACCATAATAATCCTTTAATGTGCCCTTGAAGGTTACCTTGTCACCAACCTTGACGGTAGGGGTTGACTCCTCATAGACATAAATGCTTGATGTACCGTCTGTCACGACATAGCCTTTGGTTGTGAGGGCTCCTACGAGGACTTCCTCGGACTCGACCACTGTCTCTTTATCCCTATCAGCCGTAAGCATCTGGGCGAGGCTCATCCTGGTGCCAGGGACATCAGGAGTGTCACCGCCGGTGCCGAGGTCAACGCCCTTGGAGAAGTCGATGACGGTGCCGGCCTTTTCGGAAATCGAAAGGGTCAAGTCATCAAAACAATAGACGCTTGCCTTTGTGGACATGAAATAAAGATAGAGGGCGGAAGTCCCGTCAGGAACAGTGAATGTGGAGGAAGCAAGATCCCAACGCTTGTTCTTGTCGCCGGCAGGGAATGAATATTCAATCTGCACCCACTTGCTTCCATCCTTGCTGACATACACCTTGAACTCATCATGCTTGAAAGTGTTGTCGATGTCCCCGCTCTGGGAATATTCATTGCGCTCAGCTCCGAACGAGAGCGTGTAATTCTTTGACGCCGGCAACGTTATGTTCTTTACCTCGAAATAAGGTTCCTTCCCGAACCAAAGATAATTCATTCCAGATCCCTGATAGTCCGATGAGGATGATGACGAGTTGTACTTGTCATTAGTTCTTGCGCTTACTCCGCTTGAGGCGTAGGTAACAGACGAGATTCCCGTGCCGGTCTCATTGCGCCACCCCTCGAACGAATCAAGGTATGTCTTCCAACCGCTGTCGCTCTTGACGGCCTTCTCCTTGTCAAAGTCGTTCTTGTAGACGGTCATGTCAGCCACGGAACCTGTTCCTTTCTGCTTGACAACCAAAGTCTTGGAGTCAAAGCCGATGTCGAACTTCACAGATCCTTCACGATCCAAACCAGAGTTCTCCATCACCTTGATCTCGACTGTCACAGCCTTCGAGGAGCCTTTCCCCTCCCTCGGTCCGATGGAGATCCAGTCCTGCTCGGTGGTGGCCTTCCAGTCTCTGGTGGCCGTCACCTGAACGGTCTCGGTTCCGCCGGTCTTCTCAAATGAAATCTCGGACTTTTCGACCTCCACCGACGGAGCGCCCAAGTCCTCTTTCTTGTCATCACAAGCCGTGGCCGCAAAAGCAAGGGCCGCCACAGACATGATGAAGCCTAAAAATCTATTTGTTTTCATATTCATTAGTGTTAATAAATGTTCCACTCATTATGCCGCTCCGCCTCTTCCACGCTCCAGTCCTTCCTTTACCGGCACTTCTATCGATACTTCGACACCATCCACCCCCGCAAACTCAGCTGTCGCATCCAAGCGACCGGCTATTCTTCCCCACAAATTCTTTGCCTGTCAAGCAGTCCGCTAAGTTACGACTAAATATTCAATTAAAAAATATGCCCGGACTGCGAGAACTATCGCAACATGTTATTTACTTACTTTCAAAGGTTTCCAAATAGCCACCGGGACAAATGGGATGGCGGTATTTCAGAGTTGACTGTCATTCAGTGCGTTATACGCCACGGGGCTCCGCCAATGTCATTGCGTACTTTACGCAGCGAAATATACGCAATAATATTCATTCTTCCCTAACAGCCTTTGAATGTGAGTGAAATGCCCATTTCCGCTCACGAAAGGCAGGGAAAGAGATCCCTCGTGAGCGAAGATGCCCTCTTCGCTCACGAGACCAATGAATATAGCAATCTCGTGAGCAGATGGCCTGTTCCCGCGCACGGCCTTGTCTTACAGATCGAGGTCGAGCTCGACGGGGCAGTGGTCGGAGCCGAGGATCTCGGTGTGGATCTCGGTGGCTGCGATCTTGTCCCTGAGGGAGTCGGAGACGAGGAAGTAGTCCAGCCGCCACCCGACATTCTTCTCGCGGGCGTGGAATCGGTACGACCACCAGGAATATTTCACCTCGTCCGGGTGCTGTAAGCGCCAGGAGTCAGTGAAACCAGAGTCCAGAAGCCCGGAGAACTTGCCGCGCTCCTCATCGGTGAACCCGGCGTTGCGGCGGTTCGTGTCCGGATTCTTGATGTCTATCTCATTGTGGGCCACGTTCATGTCACCGCAGACCACCACACCCTTCCGGGCGGCGAGGCCGGCAAGATATTCCCGGAAATCATCCTCCCACCGCATCCGGTAGTCGAGCCTCCGGAGACCGTCCTGAGAGTTCGGCACATAGACGCAGACGAGGTAGAACTCAGGCATCTCCAGAGTGATTACGCGTCCTTCGTGGTCGTGCTCCTCAACGCCGATGCCGTAAGTCACCGACAATGGCGTGTGCCTTGAATATATCGCCGTCCCGGAATATCCCTTCTTCTCCGCCGAGTTCCAGTACGACGTGTACCCCAGGAACTCCAGATCCAGCTGCCCCGGCTGCATCTTCGTCTCCTGCAGACAGAAAAAATCCGCGTCCAGCGTGTTGAACACCTCATCAAACCCTTTCCCGGCGCAGGCGCGAAGCCCGTTCACGTTCCAACTTATGAATTTCATACCATTTCTCATTTTACGAATAGCCATAACCTCCGGCGACCGGCCCACCCTTCCAGGCCGACACCGACGCAAAAGCTTGCGGCAACAAATTTAACACATTATCAATGAATATCCCAACGAACTTCTCCGCCGCCACGCGGATGTTGCTCTTCCAAACTTGGATCTTCAACTATTTTGCTGCTGATTTGCCGTTTTGCCGTTATGTTGTCTTGCTGTTTTGCTGTTTTGCGACAATGTCGAAACCGCAGATCTGATTTATCGTGGAACCGTACTGAGTCAAGGTCTGAAGCTCGACCTCAGCGACGTATCGTTCCGCTGGCATTGACAGAATTGCATAGCGGACACGTCTGCAAAGCCCTTCAGCCACTCTTCCGCTGCAATTCTGACGGCCTTTTCGCCCGAAAAGCCATTTTTTATTTACGAAACTCCTTCATGCGTACATGTTGTAGAAGGTGCTCTGGCGACGATGAGGAGCGTTCTCCGCAGACTGGCAGACTATCGCATCTCCGGGTGCGGGGAAGGAGAGGACGGGCTACTCTATTTGCGACAGTATAACTTCCGGCGGTGTCCCCATGAGAGTTACGGCGGAGATTTTGTGGCCGCCGTTGGAGTCAAGCGAGTGGCCGCAGTGGTAGAGCCTGTCATCTGTGATAAGCCAGCGGTCGTGCGAAGTCTTGCGCCACCTGCGCACGTCTACATGGGAGTTCGGGAAGAGGCGATCGTGTTCGTCCATCAGCCGCTGCATGCCCTGTCCTACACCCGAGGTGTAGATGATCGCCTCGACACCGTCGCCGCGGGCATTGAGAATGTCGAGCGTGAGGGCGGACACATAAGCGTCGATGATGATGACCCGCCTGGTGGCCGCGCGGACGAGGTTCTCCAGTGCCACGCGGGCAGTGTAGAAGTCACCCTCGAAGAACACCATCTCGGCGGGCGGGGTTGAGGTGCGGATGAAGAAGTCGAGTTGCTGCTGCTGTTTGACCTGCGCGTCCTCGATGCGGGTCATGCGCTTCTCCATATTCTCCTGCAGGGCAATGAGGTGACGGTTGACTGAATATCCTTGAAGGAGATACTGCTTTATGACAGTGTTTGCCCATTGGCGGAACCGGGTTCCGATAGGATTCTTTATACGATAGCCAACAGAAATGATCACATCAAGGTTATAGTACTTAGTTCGATACTTCTTCCCATCGGACGCAGTACGTAAGGAATCCTTACACACTGATGATTCATCCAGTTCACCTTCTTTGAATATGTTCCCTATGTGAATGGTCACATTGTTGCGGGTAGTATGAAACAACTCTGTCATCTGTGCCTGAGTAAGCCAGACGGTCTCTCGCTCAAGTCTCACTTCGAGCGTTAGTGTCTCGTCCGGCTGGTAAAGGACAATCCTGGAATCACCGGTCATCGGCCGGGCATTGTTGTTCTGGTCATTGGTCATGGTTGCGTATGTTATTATCCGCAAACTTACATAAAATCTGCGATTTTTACGCCCGTCCCATAAGAAAGAAACATTTTTTTTAGAGGAAATATAACACATTATCCATAATAATCAAATGGATATGATCTCACACCAATCCAGGCGGCCTTCTGGAGATACCTCCGGTCTCCTTGATCCACTCAGGGAACTTCTGGAAGCCGCCGAAAGTACCACAATGAGAAAGCTTCCCTCGGATATGTGAGTATTCTCGCACACAGAACAGTGAGTTGCTGGTTATTAAGCAGATATGTTTTCAGGTTTGGAAGATTTTTCACTTTACAAATAGGCAACAGGATGCCTTGCGATGAAGGTAGCGACTTTTAGGTGTGCGAATATTCTCACACATGAACTTGCAAGTCGGTGATTATTAGACTAATGCATTTCTAAGTGTGCGCGATTATTCACACTTGGGAGAATTAATGAGCCACAGAATGGCCTACAACGGAATCTATGACTTCTAAGTGTGCGAATATATTCATACCCAGAATAGCAACTGGCTGTTCGTCAATGATGTAGAGTTCTAGGTGCGAATAAAAATGAAACGATGTCTCACGTTGTGTGGGAAAGCAAAGTATGTGGTAAGCATTCGAGGAAGTACGTGCGTCGATAAAGTTTGACTGCAACTTGCATCTGTGTGATGCCGGTTGCAGTCTTTTTATGGGAGTGTGATATTGGTTCGAGTTACTTCGCGGACAAGGCGCGCCAGTTTGCGGGAAGAAGGTCTGCGTAGTCTTTCCCTGCCTGTTCGTATTCCGGGATCCGGCGCAGGACATCCTCAAGCCACGCCCGTTCATTAACGCCGTGTGCCTTGCAGGTGGCAAGCAGGGAGTAGACCACGGCTGCCCTCTGTGCGGCGGCGGCGTCACCGCAGAACAGATAGTTCTTGCGCCCGATGGCCAGAGGCCTGATGCTGTTCTCCACCATATTGTCGTCTATCTTGTAACGGCCGTCGGTGACGTAGAGCGACAGTTTTTTAAGGATCTTATAGGTGTAGGAGATGGCCTCCTCCATCAGAGACTTCGGAGGGCACTTGAGGACGCTTGCCTCCATCCACGTCTCGAACTTCTTGATTTCCGGATAAGCCTTTTCCTGCCGCAGGGCCTTCCTGCGCTCATGGTCGGGTTTGTTGTCTGCCGCGTCAAGAGCATCCGCTTCTGCTTCCACATCATAGAGCCGCCGGATGTAGGACAGGGCTTCAAGCGCCAGCTTCTCATTCTCCACCTTGGCCTCGAAGAACTTGACAAGTTGTGCGGCCTTGTCCTTGACCGCAAGCCCGGTCACCTTGAAAAGGAATTTATTGTCGAAGAACTGGTTCACCAGAAAAGTCTTTCCCACGCGCCGTCTTCCATAGACAACAACAAACTCTGATTTTCCGGAATCATACAACTTCCGGATTTGCCCAATCTCTGATTTTCTGCCTATTACCTTCATGATATTTATTGATAACCTTGCGCAAAGTTAAAAAAATTGACTTTCCGCAAGGTTTATTATAAATAACTCTGCGGTAAGTTGATAAAATATGGACTTACCGCAGAGTTTGCTTCAATTGGCTTATAGATGAAATATCTAACTCAACTAAACGTTCTTGGATTCGACGTCTCCGACAAGATCATCCGTGTCGTAGATCTGCCGAACCTCCGACTCTGTCGGAGGACATCCTCTACAGATAATCGCTGCCGCCGTAAGGACTGAAGATCCTTTCGACAGGCCTGGCTGTTGCGCTTGTGGAATTCGTTCAGATAATGCGGTGCCATCGTTAAATATTACAAGTCATCTTTTCGAAGCGCTGTCATTAATCCGTTCATTGATGAGTTCGATCAATTCCCTTACGGTGATCAAAACAGGCTCCATTTCTTCTTTACAGGTATAATAAAAGACATCATAGTCACAATTCTCCCTTATAGACCTCATTTGAGAAAGAACCTTTGAATATTTCGGATCAATTTTTCCTGTAATAACATACTCCCGGCCAAACTCGGTAATAAGGCCACTATGAGTCTTGGGCGAAAATCCATCATTAACCATCATCGCCATCACTGCGTGATAAAGCGCATAATACGCCCTGTTCGCCACCACGTTCCACATTTCCAACCTTGCCAATTCTTCGGCATCAGTCAGAAATTTCAGAGCTTTCACCATTTCCTGATCAACAATCACCCGTCTCTCCTCTTCATTCATGGTTAAATAATTTTTATTGAGTCTGTTTGAACATTATGATAGAACAAAGTGCCCTTACGGTTGTTCCAATCGTTTTCCGTGTAGATGACAGGCACAAAATCAAGACCTAACTTCCATCCAAGGAGGGTCAATGGATATATCACACTGTCGTAGTCGCTTTTCTCAATTCTGTCTTTTTGAAGAATGACCAGAAAATCCCAATCCGAATCTGCTCTGAAGTCGCCCCGTGCCCGTGATCCGAAGAGAAAGACGCGCCCGCCCCGCGGAACAGTCTCATTGGCGACCTTCCGCACCTGATCAAGCACCTGTGACAAATCTTCTCTCATAACTGCAAAGAAAATGATTTTCAATGAATATTACAAATCCGTGAACTGATGGACGATAGATGATGTCGGCATATTAACAAGTAAAAAGAATTTTGATATTTCCATTAAAATGTTATTTTTGCAATAAACACATATAGGCTATATGATCATCACACGCCTGTCGTTACACTCAAAAATGGTTCTGCCATTAATTTAAAACCGAATATAACGATGCATGAGGATGGTTAAAGCATCTAAATTTTAATTGAAATATGTAGGTTAAAAGATGTTGGTTGGACTAAACTTTATGTCCAAACTGATGCCAAAGATAATACCATGTTCTTGCTCGTTGACAATAATCTTGATGTGTCCAAGCCCTATTTGACATTAAAAATGAAAGACGATTCTTTGGCAATAAAACATCAACGTGGTGAGGTCGAAGATGATAACGATGAATTAAAAGAGAAACTAAATGGACTGTACCTGCGCATAATAGAGGCGAAAAAACAAGATTCAATATATCCTGATTCAAAGAATCAAACAGTGATGAATCATCGGTTATCATAATCTTACAATTCCAGCATTACCTGCAAACTTACATAAAATCTGCGATTTTTACGCCCGTCCCATAAGAAAGAAACATTTTTTTTAGAGGAAATATAACACATTATCCATAATAATCAAATGGATATGATCTCACACCAATCCAGGCGGCCTTCTGGAGATACCTCCGGTCTCCTTGATCCACTCAGGGAACTTCTGGAAGCCGCCGAAAGTACCACAATGAGAAAGCTTCCCTCGGATATGTGAGTATTCTCGCACACAGAACAGTGAGTTGCTGGTTATTAAGCAGATATGTTTTCAGGTTTGGAAGATTTTTCACTTTACAAATAGGCAACAGGATGCCTTGCGATGAAGGTAGCGACTTTTAGGTGTGCGAATATTCTCACACATGAACTTGCAAGTCGGTGATTATTAGACTAATGCATTTCTAAGTGTGCGCGATTATTCACACTTGGGAGAATTAATGAGCCACAGAATGGCCTACAACGGAATCTATGACTTCTAAGTGTGCGAATATATTCATACCCAGAATAGCAAATGACTGTTCGTCAATGATGTAGAGTTCTAGGTGCGAATGAAAATGAAACGATGTCTCACGTTGTGTGGAAAAGCAAAGTATGTGAAAGGAAAAAACGGGCGGCCTATTGTGGCCGCCCGGATTGGGGATAATGGGAATGCCGACCGGGATGAGCCAGAGGGCATACAGTGCTGGAATTACTTCTTGGTGATGGTGAAATCGTTCTGGATCACTCTTGCGTAGGCCGCGCCAGACAATTTGAGGTTCTTAAAGGCATAAGCACTCTTCTGTGAGCGGATAAGAGCGGTTCCTGCGGTGCTTTCGGAAGCGTATCTATTCACGAGAATACCGACTACATCATATTGTTTGAAGGCAGCGCACTTCTGACCTTTTGCGAACTTGACAACGATGTTGCCGGAGGAAAGATCTACTGAACCATAATAGTTGAACGCGCCACCGTTGCCGAATCCAAGGCACCAGTTGCTGCCCTCCATGAGTTCAGTCGCAAAAGCAGCATATTGACCAAGATCTTTATACATTCCTGAAGTGATAAGATAAGCCTTGTTCTCGATGACGAAATTCATCCCGAAAGTCTGCTTCTCGTAGTCAATGAGAAGATCGACAGGCATCACGAGATTCTCGTAGATGCCCTTGGCACACATTACGTGTTCACCTTCCGCAGCCTCCAGGGTGATGTCAATGCTGGCACCCTTACCATCTGCAATCCATGCCTGATCATACCAGGATCCTTTCGTTACACCACCCAAGGTCCCATACTTGACACCAGCCTGATTATCTGTCGTTGCCTTTGTCGCGGCACCGCCCTTGGTAGGAGTCCTGACATCACCGGTAAGGGTGTAAGCACCAACGAAAGTAGCGACCAGATCCTTAGGATTCGCCTGCCACATCTCGAATGAAGAACCATTCTTGAATGTGAGCTTGGCATTACGCAAAGCCCCAGTAGTGTTGGCTGTCCATGAAATCTTTCCTTCCTTGCAGGAAAGCCAATCACTTGTCAAGTCCTCGCCACCGCTATATTTGAATTCAACCGAACCAGCATCATCATTGGTCCACATAGTTACAGGTTTAACTACATTCGTTATGGTTCTGGTAACATCATAGACCTTACCAGCCTCCAGGGTCTCCTTCTTGAGTTCAAGAGCAACACTGTAGGTGTCTGCACCCTGAGCCACGGAAATCTTGCTGTCTTTAAAATTGTCGGCAGCCCAGACACAGGCATAAGCGACTGCGACGTTCTTCTTGCCCAAAGTGTCAGTAGGATAGAAAACAATATCACCCTTGGCACTTGTCTCGGCCAGTTCGCCCCAAACGATGTCAAGGGCATTGTGTACAGTGTTACCGGCATTATTGAGGGTGATGACGGTATTCTTGTCCATCGTAACCTTAACATCCTCAGGGAAAGTCAATGTGAAGCGAAGAAGCGCTGTTTTGTAGGCGAACTTGAGATTCGCTACAGCAACACCATTCGCATCGGTTTTGATGTCGGCAACATTAGACGTCGCATAAAGAATATGATGGGATTGAGCGGCGCCGAGATTAGCCTGAAGGCTAAGGTCGGTAGTGGCCTTCTCATCAGTGTAGGTTGAGCCGGTACCTGAATAGAGATAAGCGGCGAGCTTGACAGCGTCTGTAGGGATCGTAAGATCCGTGGTCTCGAACTTGGCGGTTCTGCCATCATCCGAGATTGAATAGCCATTGATGCTGAGAACACGGCTGAGAGCGACACTGTTGTCGGCCTTAAGGAAATAAAGGCTTATCTTCTCCGACGAAGTGAACTTGGCGGTGAAGCCATTCTGGTCATTCTCAGTGTAGCCGAGCCTTGTCACAGGATCTCCTACAGAGGCCGTGATGACAAACTTCTGTCCTTCAAGCGCAGGAGAAGGAGTCTCGGACGCCTCTTTTGAGCAGCCGACAAAAGCGGCGGCGAAAGCGATTAACGCAAATATTTTCTTTTTCATTTTGATTCCTCCTCTAATTAGATCTGTCCACCGTTGCCAAGGTCATAGTCTCCGCTTCCGAAGTCAGAGTAGGAAGGATAGACAAACTTAGGACCGGTTGTCCAGGAATAGTAAGAAAGGTTGCCGTTTCTCCAGGCGTTAAGAATGTCAACAACCTTGTCGTAGTTAACGTCCTTATAGGAGAGAATAGTCGCAAGCAGGCCATCAGCGCCGGCAGCCGAGATACAGCCATAATTAGTATATTTGGAATCGTTGCCTGTCATCTGATTGCAAGAAGAATCCAAGTAATAGCAATTACTTATGACCGGGCCGGTGCCGCCACCATTCTGCGCATAGCCGATAATACCGCCATACAGAGCGCCTTTGACAGGATCTCCGGCAGCAGGGCCAACTTTCCCGGAATTATAGCAGTTTAATATTCCGGTACCACCAGGGCTTCCCTGATACAATCTTCCGGCGATACCTCCGGCATTAGGATAAAGCGCTGTGGCGTCCGCATACACTACGTCTCCTGTGTTCAGGCAGTTACTGATGTTTATACCCTGCTTTACCCAGTTGGTACCCATAGAGCCGCCAAGGATTCCACCGACAAAAACGTTAGTCTTTGCCCCAGTAGCCGTGCCTATGACCTTACCATGATTCTCACAATTTGAAACGTACATCTTTGCCCAGGTACTTTTTGCGTACATTGGATTAGCAGCTCCGATTATACCGCCGGAATAGGACGGGCCGGAGATTTCAGCCTTATTGATACATCCTTTAATCTCCAAAGTACCACCATTGCCACCATTATCCCAAGGCTGGGCATAGCCAAGAATACCAGCCGCGCCATTTCCGCTCTTAACAGTCGCTTTGCCATCATTGACACAATTCACAATCTGTACCGCATAAGAACCCGTGTTCTGAGCCTGCCCCACAATACCAGCAGCCTGATACATTTCATTGTAGACCTCACCTGTATTATGGCAATTATATATCAATGATTTAATAAGCGCCCAACCAACGATTCCTCCTGCGGCCTCTGCTGTGGCACTTACTTTCCCGCTGTTATCACATGAATAGAGATCTGTCCAAAAAACCGCTCCAGCGACTCCGCCAACCTTGTTGACACCAGAGATAGTACCAGAGTTGACACAACGCTTAAGAGTGATGTTCTGAGCATACGCTGTAATACCTGCGGCTCCACCGCGATAATCAGCATTCCAAGTATTCTTATTTCCGCTCCATTTTCTAACGCTATAGAAATAGCCTGCGGTCGCAGTAGCTGTGATGCTTCCTGAATTCTTGCAATCCAAGATTGACCCCATATAAGAATAACCAGCGATACCGCCGACAAAAACGGATGACTTCACCGAACCGGAATTCTCACACTTGACAAAATTCGCCCACGAGGCATTTCCGACAATTCCTCCGACATAAAGGTTCTTTCCCGTCACAGTACCCTCATTGGAGCAATTCTCAACAGCAATCGAGTTAGCCTTATTTGTGTTGTCAATCCATCCGATAAGGCCACCCATATAGTTATCACCACTTACAGAGGCTTTGTTCTTACAATTGACAATACGGATGAGAGTCTTACCGTTTTCCTTGGTCCTCGTACGCACAAAGCCACTGAGTCCAGCGGCGTGCTTATAGGTAGAGGCAACATTTCCGGCAATAGTAAGATCGTGAATATAAGCTGAATCCGCAAGGTTAGCGAACAAGCCGGACGATGCCCTTGAAGTATTGTTCAGATCAACAGTGACAGTCTTGCCATTGCCATCGAACTCTCCTTGGAAAGGAATGTTTCCGACACTGATTTCCGTGCCGACACCAGCCTGACCGCCCACACCAAGGACAATGCCTTTGCTGTCAAACAATATGCTTCCCACAGAAGTCTTCACACCTTTGATGTCATTCATCAACTTGACGCTCTGGCCGCGCATAGTCTTTCCAGAGTTCACATAGCTGGTGAACATCAGGAACTCGGCGTAGTTGTTGATCAGGTAAGGTTTGGCGGCAGATCCATCCCCACCAAGAGGTTGGAGATTCGCTCCGATGTTTCCAAGGTCATAGTAAGCGTTGACCTTGAGTTCCTTGTCTGAGACAGTGGTTTTGTTCTCGATGGCCTTGTTGATGTCAAGGGTGACAGCGGACATCGTGAATCCGGCCTTGTATGTTCCAGGAATGACGGTAGCATAGAAGTTATTACCATTGTTGCCGTCCGTCTTAACGGTGACACTTGACGTGTACGTGTTCTCCGCCGGGGTCTCAACGACCGGCGTGCCGCTCGTAAGATCCACATTGAACTGTCCCGCCACATTATTGTCAACCGAATTGATCACTACGGATGTCACTGGGGTGATCACCTCTTTTGGCACCCTGAACTTCAGAACTGCGGTCACATTCTTCATCTTGACATACCTGTCTTCCGCTATGGCGCATGCAATGTTGGCGCTGCCGAACTCACCGTTCTGAACCTCAGGAATCTCAAGAGTGAACTTGCCGTCTTTGATTTCTTTTACAGAGTTATAAGGATAAACCACATAAATTTTGCCCTGAAGTGTCGTTGTGAACTCGAAGTACTTCTGTCCAGCAAACTTTGAGTCAACTGTAAGAGTGTCAGACTCTGTTCCATTGGAAACAAGAATCCTGTCACCCTCTTTCCAGACGGTCTTTCCTTGCTTGGTAATTTCCGTTCTAGTCTGGGCATCCTCGTCAATAGCGCAGGTGAAAGTCCTCGACTCTCCTCTGGTCATCTCGCTCTCGAAGATTTCCTCACGGGCGCAAGCCGCTGAAACTATCGCAAAAGCGGCCGCGAAAAACATTTTTATAGTCTTTTTCATCTTAAATCCAATTCAAAGATTACTTGTTCCAATCCCAGCCTGGTTTGTCATAATCCTCAGTACCAGTGGAATTGTCTGGTTGAGTAGGTTCCTCGTTCTTCTTTACCTCAATCTTGAGAATCTGCCAGATACCGGCGGACTTACCCTCTTCGCTGGTGTACTTAAATGCGAACTGTACTACGGATCCGATATACGCATCAAGCTTGATGTCCTCAGAAACAGTCTGTTCACCAAGTTCATCCGGGTAAGAGAAAGTGATGGCAAGTTTGTTCCATTCACCACCTTCCTTTCTCACCCAAACGGAAGTCTGCTCTTTCGCCACATCCATGTCCGCAAAAGTTCTGCCGACCATGTGTTCGAAAACCAATATCGGCTTCTCTGCATTTTTAAGGTCAACTTTCTCAGTGTATAAAGTTGCCTCTGTCGTGTAGTCCACATCATTCTTGTTTCCGGAGGCCTGCCAACCTGTGGAGGCGCTCCAAGACCAAAGGGCATCGAAAGCCAGAGGGAATATCTGGTTGTTGACGATGACACCGTTCTCGGCGGTCTTGTAGTCGGCGGTGTAAGGGAATGACTTTGTTCCGGCCGTGTCAGGGCTTGGCTCTGAATATTCCTCATACTTCACAAGGTAGGCATAGACAAACTTGCCGCCCTCATAGTAACCGATGATCGTGACTGTGCCGCGCTCCTTGACATTGTCAAGCTTGCCGCCCTGGGTGCCGTAAGCGACCTCAGAGGCACTGAGACCTGCGACCTGAACGGAGCCGGTGCCGTCAACGAGGTTGAACGAGCCATCGGACTTGAGGCTCTTCACAACTCCGGTGAGCTGGAAGCGCTGGTATTTGTAGATGTTCGCCAACTTGCTCATCGACGAAACGTCGATGGTCTGTACCTCAGGGATATATGCTTCCTGATTGATGGTGAGTTTCGCGGTGAGGGCACCGTCGGTCTGCTTGAATGTGACAGTGGCGGTGCGTTCCACATCCTCGTTCTTTGAGACGGTGACTTTCACAGGCTGGAGTTCCTTGGAAGGATCTCCCGCCATTGGTTCAACCTTAACCCAGGACGCCGAGTTCTCAACGGTCCATTCGACCGTGGCGGTGAGGTTCACTGTCTCGGAACCTCCGTCCACCTTGAAATTCAGCTCACCCGGATTAACCTTAACTGCAGGATCGCCGTAGCCGGGATCCTTTTTGCATGAGGAAAACGCGAAAATCGCGAGAACCGCTGCGGCCAGTGTTAACAAGTGTGATTTCATTGTGAATAAAATTTGTGATTAGAGATTAATATTTAGTTTCTTTTGAAGTACATCCCATCAGTGTCACTGCTGTTGAAGTTGGCCTGATAGATCACGTCATAGTCAGATGCCAAAGTGGTGGCACTCGTCGAGGTCGCCTTCACGCAGGAGATGCCGCAGATGTAGTGGTTACCCTTTGAGGTTTTCTGTCCCTTGTCCTTGAACACGTACCTTAAAGTGTTAAAGTCCTTGCTCACGCTGAACCACAGCCACTCGTAATCGCTGGCGGAGAAAACCCCTGCTCCCGGAGCGAATACATATTTCCCGGCGGCCCATCCGCTTGTCTGATTCAACTCGGGAAGAAACGACACGAATCTTCCGCCCCCGGCATCCAGTGCGGCACGTCTGTCAAGGAACACCCCAAAGTTGACTGACTGTCCGGCGTAGTCAATCTCCACCACGGCGTCCATCACGGCGTTGAAATAAAGCCCCTTGACACCGAGGTTGTTGGTGTGTTCCGTTCCCGACGCGTCTTTCAATTTTTCGGTCTTGAGAGGTTCGCCTAAAGTCAACGGGGAGGCATAGCCAAGGGTGTTGCCTTTACCGAGGGTCTTGTTCGGGTCGAACAACTTGGAGTACAATGTCCAACCGCCCTTGAAATCATCCGCCGAGATCTGGGTCACTGAATATTCAGTAGCGTCAGGGAGGGTAATCTTCGCCGTTCTTGGCTTGCCGGTGGTGTTGGCGGTCCAAGAGAGCGTGCCATTGGAATATGTCAGCCAATCTTCCGAAGCGTTGCCGCTGCCTCCGGAGACAGACTTGCTTCCAGCCTCATCATTTGTCCAAAGACTGTTGGATGTAGAACCAACCTGAAAAGTCTTCTTGAGCGGTTTCGCGGCTGCGTCCCAAGAGTCGAAAGCCTCAAGGGTCAGCTCGTAAGTCCCATCCGTGACGTTGCCGAGTGAGCGGGTCCACTCCTTCCTCATCCCGGAGGTCTTGGCGCTCTTGTAGAAGTCGGCGAGGATCTTCATGGTCGTCACGACAGCGCCACCCTTCTTGAGGGTGAGCACGTAATGATGCACGAACTCGTCATCCGTGCCGGCGGCCCACTTAGCCGTGGCGATTCCATCTGTAACATCAACGTTTAACGTTGACAGTGACGGAGCCGCGTTGGCAAGGCTGAGTGTCGTGTGATTGTATTTCGTCAGGTGCCCCTTGTCGGATGTCGGATAAGAGGACACGATAGGTTCCCCGATGACATCTTTGTTGTAGAAGTCCATCCTCAGCACACGCATGTTGCCGCTGGCGTCGAACTGGAGCAGGTTGCCCTGCGAGAAGTCGTTGCAGTCCTGCATCACGGTCGCGCTGGACATGTCCTCATACTTGCCGTTCTCTATGGCCATGTAGCGGACAGAGCCACAACCGAAGACCGTGAAATCGCCTTGCCAGACACTGCGGGGATCGTTCAGCGGGAAGTGAAGATGGCCACCGAAGACAATGACCTGAGGGTACTTCTTCAGAACTGGTGTCAGTGCGTCCGTCGCCCAGTAGTGAGACAAGGATGATGACCAGATTCCTCCCTCCTCGCCGAGACGGCTGCCGTAGACTGTGTTCTTGATCATCGGATGGGTGATCAGGATCACGTACTTGTCAGGCTCGGCGGAAGTGACGGCGGCAAGCTGGCTGTCAAGCCATGACACAACCGCCGGATCATAGACGATCGGCTGGTCTCCGTTCGGTGAGACGCTGAAGATGTGACAGTCTCCGACAACGCAATGGCGAGCCTCATAGCGGGTTCTCATGTTCTGGTCCTTGTCATAGAGGTAGTAATCGTCGCCGAAAAGATTCCTCATGTACGTGACATCGGACGGCATGGTCGCGGCCCAGGCATAACTCGGCACATCGTGGTTGCCGACCGTGTAGACAAGCGGAGTCTTCTTCACGTCCAGCTCAGATTCAAGGGTTGACTTGAAGAGGGACAGCTGGGTATTGTTAGGGTTGTCGATGAGGTCACCGGCGACAAGAACACCTGCCAATCCGTCCGGGTCATTCTCAAGAGCCTTGGCCTTGAGCTGCTGAAGAGCGGACTTCCACTTGTCCGCCGTCCACTGAGGATTGACGTGGACATCGCTGACAACTCCCAAAGATAGCACGATGTCATTCGCATTGAAAACCTTCGAGGTCACTACATCACCACCGAAGACCATCGGGGTGTAGGAGGAGGCGACGTTACTGATGCCGTCAGAGATGTGAAGCGACACACTTGCGGCAAGGCTTCCATCAAAGAACGCATTGTCGAGAGCGTCGCACTTCACCTTGACTGTCAGGAAGTCGCCGCTGACGGAAGAATTCGTCACCTCAAGGTCAACGACATCCCCAACGGCAGCCTTGGTAGCGGTGTAGAACGCTTTCACTGAATATTTCACAGCGCCGCCCTCGGAGAGTTTGGCCAGAGTGCCGGAAGGCAGAACCTCGTACTTAATCGTGAGGGTGTTCCAGCCGTTTCTCCTGATGACACGTGCCGCTCCGTCCGAATGTGTCGGAACGACGTTGATGCAGCCGATCATCGAGACAAGGCTGCCGTCTGACACGGGGATCTTGAAAGCAGTCCCATCAGCCAGCACGACATTCACGAATCCACCATCAAGGGTCACGCTTTTGAAGATGTCCTTCTCCTTGGCCTTGCCGAGATTCGTCCAGGTCTTGCCTCCGTCCTGGGAGATGAACCAGTTGTCGTTCTCTATCTTGAACTTGGGAGTGACGGCGTCCTTCCCCTCGGCCCTCACTTTCCTCCCGCCGGAGAGGAGCCACTCACCGTCCACTGTCCAGTAATAGATCCCGTCAGTGTCAGCCTTCACGCCGATGACAGGGGTGGCGCCGTTCTGGCCGTCCTTGCCATGATAGAGCGTGATGCTCTTGCCGGAGGCGAAGGTGATTAGGTAGCCTGACCTGTCGGTCAACTCGCTGAAACCAGTGACAGCATCGTTGCTTTTGGACGCCTCCACGAGTGCCAGAATGGACTGAGTGTTGGCGTTGACCGCCGACTCAAGTTTGGCCACGCGGTTCTCCAACTCATTCACCTTGTTCTTAAGTTCGGTGTCGTCATAGCTGCCGCAGGAGACCAGCATCAGCGCTGACGCAAACAGTGCAGAGACTGTGGCTCTTATAACACTTTTCATTTTACCTGTCATTTTTAATCAGCCTGCGAAGGGATGTAGCCGTAAGGGACGAGTTCCCAAAGATCGATGAAGCCGTCCTTGGTGTTCCATGAATTCTTGAACACGACGGAGAAATAACGTCCTGACGCTCCTTGCGTGGCAGATGCCGTAGAAACTTTGCCTTCCGTGCTGAACTGAGTGCCTATGAACGGGATACCATAGTGATTGAGATAATCATTGTCATCAGGGTCATAGTATGTTGAGCCGACATAGATGACGATATCCTTGATGTAACGAAGTGTCGGTTGGTCAGGATGCTCATAAAACTCGAATCGAGTGAATGAATACTCCTCGCCGAACGCTTTCTGCGTGTCAACTGAAAGTATTTTTGGGAATATATTCTTTGTAGCGTCCGATTTGGAGCTATGCCAGCTGAAAGCAGGGAGATCTTTGTTACCGTCAAAAATGTTGTCTGCCACATTGATTCCGAAATACTGGTTCTTTGTGACAGCGACATTCCACCTCTTGCCGTCCAAAGCATATGAGATGCCATCAACAGATTTCGTCCAGTGGCTCCAGACAGTGTCCTTTCCCGCCGCAGGGCAGAAAGAGGATGAATATTCAAACCTCTTGCCTCTGAGGGCGTTCGGGAAGGTCACCTCGTTCTCGCCCGGCTTGAGGATCGTCTCGCACTCAACCCATTCATCCTGAAGGTTCTTGTAGCGGAAGCGTGTGGCGACCATCTCGTCCGTGGCCTTGGACATCACGATTTTGGCATCCCTGCCGTCCATTCTCGCGGAAGTGACCGTACGCTCGGAGCGGGATACCATCCAGCTGTCACCGTAAGGTGAGACAGTGATCTCGGCGGCGAGGGACTTGTTGCCGACCGCGTCGTAGTTTACGATGTCGAAAGTGTAAGATCGGTCCTCAAGGTTTCCGACCTCCATAGAGACCTTTCCATCAGAATAGTCGGCGTAGTCGATGCTCTGTGAACTTGCGTAGTTGTCCCAGAAAAGGGTGGCCGTGGTGACAGCCGGATCCATCGGTTTCTCCCAATTGATTATCACACTCTTATAGCCTATCACAGAAGAAAGGTTGACGGCCTTGGCCGGATAATCGTAGCCGCCTTTCTTGACCCACTCCTTATAGATCTCGTCCTGACCACCGCATGAGGAGAGCGCAACGGCCACCCCTACGGTCAGCAAAATGCTCAAATATGTTTTTCCTGTGTTCATAGTCTCAATTTTCTGTTTTGGTTACCCGGCCATAAAGAGATAGTTCTCCGAACTGTGCGGCGGCATTGGCCGCGTCAGGCATCTCCCATGCCACGTAAGACGTTAGGACTACCCTTAGGTAGCGGAAATGGTAGTAGGCATCCGGATAGGCCTCGCTGTCCAACTCGAAATCATTGCCTTTGTTGAAATACTCCCTGTCTTCCTGGGTGACAACTCCAGGTGTGCCATCATCAAGATAGCCGGATGGTTTGAACTGGATGAACTTGCCAAGGCACTTCCAGCTGTCATCGAAGCCGTGTTCTCCCTCTCCGGGAACACCGGACGGATTGTTGCTGCCCCAAAACTCGAAGTTACGGATGTGCGCGTCACCGAAGATCTGTGGATAGTCAATTCGAGGAAGAGTGGCGATACGGCTGAGTTCCACCTCGCACCCAAGATCAATTGTGAACCAGCAAGGGATAGGAGCTTTGTCGACGGCAAGGAAATGCGGAGTTTTCGACTCTCCGGAACCATCCCAGAGACCTTTGACAGGGAAGGAAGACCTCTCCGACTCAAATTCAAAGAGGTTATCATCCAGACTGCAAGTGGCGGCACTATTGTATGAGAATCCCTTCGCTCTACCAATCTTTCCGTCCACGTCCACCTGAGCGGCCGTTTTTGGAATCATAATCTCAGGCAGCGGAGCCAGCACTGTTTTGACAGTGTCGGAGATATTCCCCCAACGGTCACGCACATATACTCCGAACACAGCCTCTGTGGCCTCAATTCCCCTTCGTGTGAGGGTTATGTCATTGCTGGCCGTAAAGAGGGTTGTGACCTCCTTCCACTTTATATCACTTACCGGCTTGTCGGCATTGTCCACATTCTCGTCGCGAAGCAGACAGACGGCAAGATCAGACTTGCTGTCGTTGCCTGTGATCTTGACTTTCACGCCTCCGGCGGCGGCTATCATGGTCGGTGTCACTTTACGGATGGCCGGAGTCTCCGGAGTGAACTTGACAGTCACAGGTTTGGACTTAACCTCGTTCACGTTGAAGGAACACACCTCAATTTCATGCTCATCGGTGTCGGCGTAACCCTCGACCTTGAGGCTGTCCACGTAGCGGGAGACCTTGGCCTCGACATTGACACCGCCACGGGTGTAGGAGGCAACCACGCCCTTGATGTTCTTGTCATCCGGGATCTTGACCCAGAGGACGGCTCCTCCGCTTATCGGCTTTACCTTTGTTACCTCCACAGGCTGCGGGGCCGGGAGGCTTTCATCAAGCTGGTCGAGCCTTCCGTGGTTGTCCTCGGCGCAGCCGAAAGCCAGAAGCAGGGCGGAAACTATTGTAGATGCAACTATTGTTCTTTTCATTTGCTATGATTCTTAACTGTTACCAACCAATGTTCTGCACGAGGTTTGGATTGACCTCGATGTAAGGTGTGTAAATCGGCCAGAAGTAATCCTTGAGACCGAATTTCTGCTCGTAGATGAACTTCTTGACGTAGTAGTCCTCAGGATTCTTGGCGGTGATGTCGAACCCGTATATTCCTTTCTGGTACTCGGCGGCGGCCTCCTTCCATCTGCGAAGATCCCAGAACCTCTGACCCTCGAAAGCCAGCTCGTTGAGACGCTCCCTGTGGATGATGGCGCGCATTCCGACCTTGGTGTTGTAATAACCCGGGCTGTTGCTGTAGGTGTCCCAGGCGGTCTTCACGTCAGGGATCTTCGCGCGCTCACGGACGGCGTTGATGTACTTGAACAGGTCACCACTGTGCGCTCCGTTCGGACCTTCCGCCTCGTTGATCGCCTCGGCATAGAGGAGGTAGAGGTCGGACAGACGGATCATCGGCCAAGGATACCATGTGGTTCCGGGTCCTGTGAATGTGTTTGTTCCTGTCCATGTAGCCTGTACAGGGAAATGCTTCTTCGGGAAGAAACCCGTCACCGGACCGGTCTGGTTGCCTCTCTTGGCATGGACTCCACCCACACGGCAGGCCACATAGTGAACATCCTCCGGTTTGAGGTCGTTGAAGTTACCAAGCTGCCCGAGCCAGTTGCCTCCGTCGAATCCGAGAGAGGCGTAGTACCTCGGCTCTCGGTCGAAGTTGAGCTTGATGGTGGTGTAGCCCTTGCAGATGTAGTAGGCATGCTGGTCATCGCCGACACGCAGATCCATCGGGTTGATGTTCGCCCATTCGGAATCGTTGGCGATAGGAAGCCCGTGCACGGTGTAGAACTGCTCTGCGATCTTGAGCGGAACGCCGATGAATATGTAGCCTCCGAGCATGTCGGTGAACCCGTTGAGGATCGGCATGCAGAGCTTGTGGTAGATATTCATTGTACTGGGATTCGGCTGTGTGTTGCCCCAGATGAGCTCGCTGTTCCACTTCTGGTTGAATGCGTTGCGGAGGGTCAAAGTGGTCTTGAGGGAGTCTGTCATGCGGTAGGTGATGTCATCGCCCTCGTAGAGGGAAATGTTGGCCGCCTCGGAGACTGCGATGGCCTCGCGGCAGGCCTCCATGGCGGCTGTCCAACGGATAAGCTTCTCATCATCTGTCTTCTCCGGAAACAGCCTCGTGGTTCCGTCGGTGTCCACGAGAGCCGCCTGTTCGGAGTTGCCGTTGAAAAGCGGGCTGGCGGCGTAGACCGCTACCTTGGCCTTGAAGGCGGCACAGATGGCCTTGTTGACGCGACCATATTCATCAACCGATGGATTGATGAGCGGAAGGTCAGGCATCGCCTTGTCCAGAAGTTCAATGATAAAGTCGAAGCATTCATCGATGTTGTTGCGGTGGACACGAACCTCATCGACAGAGGAGTCGATAGGGAGGCTCTCGCGTACAATCGGGACCGGTCCCCACTTGCGGACAAGGTTGAAGTGGAAGTAGGCCTTGAGGAATGTCACCTCGGCGATCCACTGCGCCTTCTCCGTCTCATCCATGTCCGGGACCTTACCGATGTTGTCGACAAAGATGTCACAGCAGCGGATTCCTTTGTACATTTCTGCCCAGTCGTTGGCGAACACGCTGTTGGCGGTCATGTTGCCTCTGGCGATGTAGGACATCGTGAACGGCACACGGCCGGTGGTGTTGGTCGTGGTACGGCCATAAAGATCCCAGTACTCATCGCTTCCGAGCATGGCCGGGTCGTTGCCCATAGAACCCTCAAGGGTCATGTAGGAATAGCAGGTGGCCAGATAGCGGATAGCCGAGGACCTGAGGTTGAACGCGGTCTCGATCGACGGCAGACCGTCGTCAGGAACCACGTTGAGGAAGTCGTTGCAGCCCGCCGACCCCAGCAGCAAGGCCGCGGCCGCAAGGGAGGACGCTATTGATTTATGAATATTCTTGCACATGTTCATAGTCGAAGATTATTTGAATGTCACGTTCACACCGATGTTGAAAGTCCTCTGGATCGGGTAGTTGAATCCCTCTCCGGCGAGCTCCGGATCCCAGAGTTTGAACTTGCTCCAGCACAGGAGGTTGTTGCCCTGGAAGTAGACGCGGAGATTGTCGATGTGGATCTTGTTGGTAAGCTTCTGAGGAAGGGTGTAGCCGAACTCCATCTGCTTGAGACGGACGAAGGAGCCGTCCCTCATCCACCAGGTGCTGACCTGTGTGTTGTTGTGGTTCTCGTAGGCGCTGTAGCGCGGGTAGAGGGCGTAGATGTCACGGTTGTCCTCGCTCCAGTGGCTGTCGGAATAGGCCTTCAGAAGCTGTCCGTTGTTGACAAACGGAGCTGTTCCATACTTGTTGTACTTCGTGCTGTAGGCGCTTGTGGCGTCAATCCAGAAAGACTCGCGTCCCAGACCTTGGAAGAACACCGAGACATCGAAGCCCTTGTGACCGAGGGACACACCGAACCCGTAGATGATCTCCGGGGAGGTCGGATAGCCGATCGGCACCATGTCCGCGTTGGTGATCACACCGTCACCGTTGACGTCGGTGTACTTGATGTCACCGCCGCCGTACTGGCTACCGAAAGCGGCCTGCGAAGGGCTGTTGGCGGCATCCTCATCATCGATGAAGAGACGCTCCGCGATGTAACCCCAGGTCTGCCTGATCGACCTGCCGGCGTGCTGGCGGTAGGATTCAGGGTAGGTAGGCTCCTCATAGACATCATACTTGCCGGTGGAGTAGGTGAAGTTCGCCCTAGCGGATGCCCAGAGGCCGCTGGCCCAGGCCTGCTTGTAGTCGGCCTGGATGTCGATACCCTTAGAGCGGGCCTGGCCGATGTTGCCGTAGACGGCGGCCTGGAGACCCATGGTATTAGGGATGTCGGCGCGCTGCATGAATATGTCGGTGCGGTGCTCGGTGAAGTACTCGGCGATGATGTCGAGCTTTTTGAATAGACCCAGCTCGAGGGCGTAGTTGCTCTTGTAGGACTTCTCCCAGGTGATGGCCTCGTTGGCGTAGCGCACGACTCCGATACCGTTGTAGCTCACGTTTCTGGTCTCGCCGAAAGATGCTCCCAGACCGCTGTTGTTCATGCTCATCTCCGACAGGTAGTAGAAACGGTTGGAGCTTGAGCCGATGTTGTCGTTGCCGACAAGACCGTAGGAGTAGCGCAGCTTGAGATTGCTGACAACCTTGGTCAACGGCTTGAACCACTTCTCGTTGGACATCATCCACGCGAGACCCGCCGAAGGGAAGAATCCCCAGCGGTGGGATTTGTGGAAACGCTCGGAACCATTGTAGCCGAAGTTATATTCAACAAAATACCTCTTGTCGTAGCCGTAGGTGAAACGTCCGGAAAGGCCGGCGTTGCGTGATGGCAGGGACAGCTGGAGTGAGCCGGCGTTGGCGGTCAGGGACTCGCTGGCGGTGAGAACCAGAAGTCCTGTCACGTCGTGCTTTCCAAATGAGCGGTTGTAGTTCAGGCGGGTCTCGGAGTACATCGTGTTCTTCACCGTCTTCCCACTCTCGGAATATGTCAGGTAGTCCGTTCCGTTTTCGTTGATGCGGTTGACGTGGTACTCTCCCGTGTAGGAGTCGTAACGATCCAGCCTGTACCAATAAGGATTGAACTGGCGGTTCACTGTAAATTCGGACAACCTTGTGAGGTTGAACAATGTCATGAACGACAGACCCTTGGTGATGAACTTGAGATCCTGCTCAAGCTGTACGGCGGCGATCATCTGGGAGCGCTGGTAGTTCTTGTAGCCCTTGACAAGGTTGGCATAAGGGTTGATGTAGGAGCCATCCTCGTAGTTACCGAACATGATGTGCTGGATCCCCACGTGCTCGTCGTCCACAGGGTAGTAGGCCGGGAAGAGCACAGGGTCGGAGTGCATGACCTGGCGATAGACATCGCTACCTCCGTTCAGAGGGCCTTGATAGTCCCTGAAGTTACCGGTCAGGCGGACAGCAAGCTTCGTTGTCGGGGTGACGTTGATGTCCACGTTGGAGCGCAGGGTGTAGTTCTTGTCGTCGATGTTGTTGTTGAAACTGTTGCGCTTATCGACTTTCAGAACACCCGTGTCCTCGGTGTAGGCACCGGACACATAGTAGGTCGCGACCTTGCCTCCACCACGCGCTGAAACGTTTGCGCGGTAGCTTGTGGCAAAGTCCTTGAAAAGCATGTCGTACCAGTCGTTGGCCGGATAGATGAGGCGGTTGGCATCCGGTTTTCCGGTCTGCTCGATCTTGTCGTAGGTGTACATCAACTCTCCGAGAGGGTCACGGGTGGAGATGGCCTCGTTGTATGACTTCATGTAGGTCACAGGGTCGGCGAGCTCCACGACATCGGTCGGGGCGGAGATCGAGGTCTCGACACGGGCGAAGATTTTCGCCGGGCCTTCCTGACCGCGCTTGGTGGTCACGAAGATCACACCGTTGGCTCCGCGGGCTCCGTAGAGGGCCGTCGCCGTGGCGTCCTTCATGATCGAGAAGCTCTCGATGTCGTCCGGCTGAAGGCGGGCGAGGTCAGTGGAGGTAAGCTCGATGTTGTCGATGAGGATCAGAGGGCTGGTGTTCGCGCCGAACGTGGTGATACCACGCACGAAGAAGTCGGCGTTGTCCTGTCCAGGCTCACCGGTACGCTGGTAGGCGATCACACCGGCCACGTTTCCGGCCAGGGCGGTGGTGAGGTTGCTGGAAGGAACCTTCAGGGTCTTGACATCAACCGTGGAGATGGAGCCGATGACGCTCTCCTTCCTCTGTTTACCGAAGGCGACCACAGTCACCTCGTCAAGTTCGTTTGCCGCGTTTTTGAGTTTCACGACGAAGTTGGTCATAGTACCGACCTGCAGAACCTGAGTCTCCTTTCCAAGGCACTCAAACTTTAGCTTGTCGGTAGGCTTGACACCGGTCAGCTCGAACGAGCCGTCAAGGTCGGTCATCACACCTCGGGTGGAACCCTCGACGGAGACCGTCGCTCCCGGCATAGGCTCGCCAGTCTCCTCCTCGTAGATCACACCCTTGACGGTCTTGGTCTGGGCCACGGCCACCATTGATGCGAGAATGAGCGCAAGCGACAATGCGATCTTTTTTAAAGACATAAATACTTAATTTATAAATTTAAAGCGTTATTACCTTATAGCAGTGCTTCACAATCAACCCTTTCTTACAAACCGATTTAATAAACAGAAAGCATCTTAAAACAGTAAGGGTATGAACACAAATTTAGCCACAATTTAACAAAAAACAATAGTTTTACGTATATTTGACCTATGAAATTTAAACTGTTTAACGCAGGACTGTTCCTGCTTCTCTGCGTTGGCGCGTCCGCGCAGCAGCCTTCCTCCAAGGCAAGTTATGTAGATCCGTTCATCGGCACCGACGGAATGGGACACACTTTTCCGGGGGCGTGCGTGCCTTTCGGCGGAGTCCAGCTTAGTCCTGACACGGACACCATCCCTCACAATGTGAACGGGAAATACCAGCCGAGGGCTTATGAATATTGTGCCGGCTACCGTTACTCAGACCCTACGATCGTCGGGTTCAGCCACACCCACTTCAGCGGCACGGGACACTCCGACCTGGGCGACATCCTCCTGATGCCGACCACGGGAGCATTGAGACTTAACCCCGGAACGGCGGACAACCCGGACGGCGGCTACCGCAGCCGCTTCTCGCACTCCACGGAGAAAGCCTCGGCGGGACGCTACGAGGTGACGCTGGACGACTACGGCGTAAAGGCCCGTCTGACCGCCACCACCAGAGTCGGAGTCCATGAATATTCATTCCCTAAAGGCGTTGACGGGCAGGTGATTCTGGATCTCATACACGGAATCTACAACTACGACGGCAAAACCCTCTGGGCGGAGGTTCAGGTGCGGAACGACACCCTCCTGACCGGCTACCGCATCACCAACGGCTGGGCCCGCACCAACTACACCTACTTCGCGATCTCCTTCTCGCAGCCTATTTCTGAATATGGCTACGCGGACCGCGAGAAGATCAATTATAAAGGAGGCTGGAGCAAGTTCGACCAGTACCACAACTTCCCGGCGATGGCCGGACGCAAGCTGGTGGCCTGGTTCAAGTTCGCCACTTCCAGGAACCCGGAGCTGACCGTGAAGGTTGCCCTGTCGGCCACAGGCGCCGAAGGGGCGCTGAAGAACCTTGCGGCGGAGGCCTCCGGGAAGTCTTTCGACCAGATCGCCGCCGAGGCGACATCGGCTTGGGAAAAGGAACTCTCGCAGATCGATGTCCAGGGAACCGAGGACGAGAAGAGGATGTTCTACACTTCCCTCTACCACACGATGATCAACCCGTCAGTCTACATGGACGTGGACGGGAAGTACAGAGGCCTCGACCACGAGATCCATCAGGCCGACGGCTTCACGAACTACACAGTGTTCTCACTTTGGGACACCTACCGTGCCGAGCATCCGTTCCTGGCCCTGTTCAAGCCAGACCGTGACAGGGACATGGTGGAGTCGATGCTGGCCCACTACGACCAGAACGTGCTGCACTTCCTTCCTGTCTGGAGCCATTGTGCCAACGAGAACTGGTGCATGAGCGGCTACCATGCCGTCCCTGTGCTGGCCGACGCCATCACCAAAGGGCTGGACATCGACCGCGACCGCGCCCTTGAGGCGATGGTAACCACCTCAAAGGCAGACTGGTACGCCGGGCTTGGGGAATATATGAGGCTCGGCTACGTGCCTTACGACAAGATCTCCACCGCCGCCAGCAACACGCTGGAATATTCCTACGACGACTGGACCATCTGGCACACCGCCCGGCTCGCGGGTAATGACAAGGTGGCCGATGAATATCTCGCACGCGCGCAATATTACAGGAATGTCTTTGACACGGAACTCGGTTTCGCCCGTCCGAAATACGCTGACGGCTCCTTCAAGAAGGATTTCGACATCATGCAGACGATGGGCGAGGGCTTCATCGAGGGCAACTCGCTGAACTTCTCTTTCCACGCCCCGCAGGACGTTTTCGGCGTGATGGCGCTGATGGGTGGCGAGAAGAGGTTCACCTCCGCGCTGGACGAACTCTTCTACCACGATCTTCCTGAATATGCCTACGCAACCAACGAGGACATCACGAAAGACTGCCTGATCGGTGGCTATGTACACGGCAACGAGCCGAGCCATCATATTCCTTATCTCTATGCCTGGACAAGTCAGCCGTGGAAGACACAGTACTGGATGAGGGAAATCATCAACAGGATGTATCGTCCTGATATTCACGGATTGGGAGGGAATGACGATTGCGGTCAGATGTCCGCTTGGTACATCTTCGGCGTGCTTGGATTCTATCCTGTCTGCCCCGGAAGCGACCAGTACGTGTTCGGCGCTCCGTACCTTCCGTACGCCCGTATCGCCCTTCCTAACGGCAAGACCCTTGAGGTGAAGGCCGACGGCGTGAGCGACACGAACCGCTATGTCAAGAAGGTACTGCGCGACGGCGTTGAGTTCAAGAAACTCTACATCACCCACGATGACCTCCTCCAAGGAGGCACCATCGAGTTCGTCATGGCCTCCAGGCCGAACAAGGCTCGCGGCCGGAAGCCTGCCGACAAGCCATACTCGCTTTCCGCAAAAGCAAAGTAACTTCCCGCAAAGGGTAAGCCTCTGTTTCACAGCATATTAAGCGAAGTCCTTCAGCTGATGTCTGCTGAAGGACTTCGCTTTTATAATTGATTTTCAATCACTTACCCCCCCCTGCGTTCGGAGAAAGTTTTTGGGTGCTGTGCAGCTCTTCGGTTCTGATACGCTGGTGGTCGCTGAGCTCGTCAAAGCGTCTGCCAGCGTACGGCAACAGAGTCTGCCGAACCATGGTTGGTGAGCCCGAACCATCGGGCTAGCCGCTTAGATAGGTTCCAAGTGGTATTTAGTAACCTTCAAAAAATAACCTGCATCATCTTAAGGAATCTTTTCGGTCTAGATC
>UQUJ01000025.1 GCA_900544195.1 uncultured Alistipes sp.
CTCATAAATCTGACACAAAATTTAGTTCAACTTATTTTTTAACGCTTACTAAAAAAATATGCCTTAGTAGCAATTTGCTAACAAAGGCATAATCTAAGAAATGGTTTTGATTTGTTTGAAAGTCTTTCAATCTACCTGATCGATCCGGCGACGATGTTGGCCACGAGGGCGCGGAGACGGCCCACGCCGCCTTTGTCTTCGGGATGTACGCGGTGGGTCAGCAGGATTATGGCTGTCTTGGTCTCGGTGTCGATCACGATGGATGTGCCGGTGTAGCCTGTGTGCATGATAGTGGTTTCAGGGTTGAAAAGGTCGCCGCGCGGACCGCTGTGCGAGCTCTTCTTGTCCCAGCCTAAGGCCCGGCCCACTGAAGGATCGTTCTGTGGAGGGATTGTGGCCATCAGCCTGACTGTCAGAGGGCTGAGTATTCTTGTGGATTCCAGGATCCTGCCCTTTTTGTCCACGAGGACACCACCGTTCATGATGGCGGAGCAGATGACGGAGAGATCCTCGGCGTTGGAGAACACTCCGGCGTTGCCTGAATTACCACCCATTATCCTGCGGGCCATCGGGTCGTGAACCTGTGCCACCAACGGCTTACCGTCAGCCTGTACCTCTGTCGGAGCGCAGAGCCCGGCCAGTTCGGCCGAATTGCTGACCGCCGGAGTGTAGATCAACGGGAAATAGCAGGTGTGCGTCAGTCCGAGGACATCGAAGACATGTTTTTGGGCATATTCATAAAGCTTTTCTCCGGTGACTCTTTCCAGGATCCGTTGCAGTGTGACGAAGTTCAGGCAGCTGTACATGAAATCGGTGCCGGGACTGAAGTTTCTCTTGACCTTGGTGGCGATGTACCACTCCATCTTCTCTGGATTGTTTCCGCCATATTCCTTGACGAATGTGTCGGCGTTGATGTAAGGCGTCAGTCCGGAGGAGTGTGACAGAAGGTCCCTTACCGTGATGTCCACAGTCTCGCCGCTTTCCGGGTCGGTCCAAGGCTTGAAGTCGGGAATGTACCTGTCCACATTGTCGGTGAGGCGTACGTACCCGTTCTCGATCAACTGCATGAAGGCGAGCGTCGTGCCCACACATTTGCTGACGGAGGCGAGGTCGAAGAGCGTTTCGGTCGTCATCGGCTCCACCGTCGGCACCACGGACTTGTTGCCGTAGGCCTTCAGATAAACGATGTCGTTCCCCCTGACGACAGAGAGCACGGCTCCGGGAATCTCTTTGGCCGTTATCGCTTCGTTGATGACTCTGTCAACTTGGGCGAGTTTCTCCGGATTCATCCCGTGACGCTCAGGAGAATCCTGCTTCAAGGCTCCCTGGGCAAAAACCGGAACCGCCAGCGCGGCGGCCACGGTGATAGTGATCAACTTCTTCATTTTGAATATATTCATGTTCTTGCGGAACGATTGGCATTAAAAAATTAGTGTGGCCTTGATAGGATAGTGGTCAGAAACGAAGGTCCTTTCCATATACGGCTTTGTGATGGTTTGATATTCAGTGCAGCTGCTGAATCCCTTGAACCAGATGTAGTCGATGATCTCGTCCGCCGGAGCCTTGCCCCACCCGTTGTAGGTGTTGTGATGGTCTGTCTTGACGGCCACCTCGCGCGCGTTTTGCATGACCTTCTTGAGGTCATCGAATTCCGGACGGTCAATCTTCATGTTGAAGTCTCCTGTGAGGATCATCGGGTAGTTCTCCGGATTGATGCTTGCGATCCTGTCCACAATGAGCTTGAGTCCGTTTCTGCGCGCCTCCCAACCGATGTGGTCAAGATGAGTGTTGACGTAGTAGAACTTCTTTCCGCTGTCCTTGTCCTTCATCAAAGCCCATGTGGCTGAGCGGAAGCATGCGGCGTCCCAACCCATGGAAGGCTTTTCCGGAGTCTCCGAAAGCCAGAACGTTCCCCATTTGATCAGCTTGACAGTCTTCTTGTTGTAGAATATGGCCATGTGCTCGCCTTTGTGCTTTCCGTCCTCGCGGCCCACGCCGATGCCTTTGTAGTCGGGGCAATATTCCTCAAGGTACTTGAATTGGAAATCCAGGGCTTCCTGGAGTCCGAATATGTCCGGTTTCTGGTCCATGATCATCATCGCGGAAACCGGGTAACGGTATTCCCATGAATTGGTGCCATCCTTGGCTGTCCCGACACGGATGTTGTAGGAAATCACATTGATGTCGGCAGGTTTTCTTTTTTTTGCTGCCACGCTGAACGGCAGAACCATCAGGGCTGCCATGAGGGCAAGAATCACTTTTTTCATAACATTATCTCTAATTATTATATTCATAAGAAAATATGTGGACTACAAATTTAACAAATTGTGCTAATTTTGCCTAAAGATAAATCGGTGAAGAAAATAATTGGTTCACCGTGTTATTAACCATCATTTGAAATATTACCGATCATGGCGGAAAAGACATTTAATGAATATGGCAAAACGCAGGCTATCGACCTGCTTTTCGAGGGTAGTGGTTTCTCTCGACAGGGAAAAATTGGTTTTGAGCCGGCGGCCGGGAGTTTTTTATCTTCCGCCTCAATGCTTTTTGTGGAAGGGATGGATTTCGACCTGACATATTTCCCTCTTAAACATCTTGGCTACAAGTCTGTTGTGGCCGTGGCCGGGGAAATATATGCATCCATGTCGCACCCACGGCTGTTGTCCGTAAGGTTAGGCGTCTCCGCCAAACTGGATTTCAGCCACATCAAGGATCTTTGGCTCGGAGTCGTGACAGCCGCCAAGGAACACGGATTCTCGGCGGTTGACCTGGATTTGGTTCCGTCACCGAACGGGTTGACAATCAGTGTCTCGGCAATCGGGGAGGAATTCAAGTTGACGAAGGGACGCACGGTAAAGGCCAGAAGCATGGATCTCGTCTGCGTGTCAGGAAGCCTTGGCGCGGCTTTCCTCGGCCAGCAGATTCTGGAACGGGAGAAACGTGGGTTCGACAAGACCAAGGATGATACCGTCCAGCCTCAGCTTGAGAAATACAAGATGCTGATCGGGAGCTATCTCAAGCCGGAACTCAGCGCCTCGACCGTCACCAGGCTGGAGGACGCTCAGATTTACCCGTCACACGGTTATCTGGTCTCCCACGGCCTTTCGGACGCGGTAAAGAGACTGGCCCGTGAGTCAGGCTTGGGCGTGAAGATCTACGCCGACAAGATTCCTTTCGAGGGCAACAGCTTCTCTTCCGGCAAGGAACTGGACATCGATCCTGTCTCCGCCGCCATGAACGGAGGTGATGACTTCAGGCTATTGTTCACGATTCCGATTCTGTCCGCCGAGAAGTTCCGCCGCGACTTCCAGACTTTCGACATAATAGGCCATCTGGCCCAGCCGGAGGTCGGCTCCGTTCTGGTTTCTCCGGATGGTCTGGAGCATCCGATCCTGGCGCAGGGATGGAATGATTGACCCAGATGCGCCTGATCCCGATATTCAAATACCATTTCCGATGAAACCAGCAAGTTACCTGATTATCACTGCCGCCTGCATTGTGGCACTGTCTTCATGCGACACCGGACTGTTCAGCCAGATGGACAAGGCTTTGGATGAGGTCGAGCAGGGGCTTGGCTACGTCAACACCTTGGAGACAAAGGATGTGAGGAAGATGGCGGACTGGTTCGACAGGCGAGGCGATGATGGCCAGAAGGGGAGGGCGCTTTACTGCCTTGGCCGCAACCAGTTCAACGACGGAGATTTCCCCGCCGCGATAGTCTCCTACACCAGAGGGCTTGAATATTCAGTCAAGGCGGCGGACACTCTGCGTGTGGCCAGAATCTGCTACGACATGGCGCATACATGCAACGCTTCCGGCAACTCCACGGACGAGATGATGTACCTCGCGCGCTCGGCTGAGGCTTTCAAGGTGGCCGGTTTCCAACGCGAGTCCCAACAGGCGTTGCTGGAGATAGGACAGGCGGAATCCGGACTGGGGCGGTACGGAGCCGCTGAGGACATATTCAAAAGCGTCCTTTTCGATGCCCACGAGATGCAGGACACTCTTCTGGAGGCGCGCTGCCTTGAGTCTTATGCCGCTTTGGCTGTCAGCAAGGACACGCTTGACCCTGCATTGGCGATTGATTTGCTGAGCCGTGCCGCTGATGAATTGGGATTTCCTCTCTCGTCCTCCGACAAAGGAATCCTGGCCTATGCCTATTCTGTCGCGGGAAAGTCTTCCGAATCCCAACGGTGGCTCTTGGAAGCCCGTGCCACAGCTGAGACCGATGCGGAAATCGCTGATGTGAATTTCCGTGAGTACCAGATTGCCTCCCGTGGCGGAGATTCAAAGAAGGCTCTCGCATCCCTTGAAAAGGTTATGGAATATGCCAACAGAACCCAGTCGGCCGCTCTTTCCGAGGCTGTTGCCGCAAGCCAGCGGGATTATATTCAAGGACAGGCCGAGGCGGACAGGGAGAGACTTCTGGCCGCGCGTCTGAAACTTTGGGTGTTGGCCCTTGGCGCGTTGCTGGCACTCGCCGCCGTGTCCGCTATCTATTTTGTACGCAAAGCGGAAGCCCGACGGAAACTTGAGGCGGAACGACTTGAGACGGAGAAGTTTATGAATATCGCTGAAGACCTTCAGGCCCGTCTCTCAAGGCCGGTCGTCAAGGCCGGACTGAAAGACATCGACCGCTTCAACGTCCTTGAACGTCTTTGCGAGCAGTACTATGTCTATGAAGGTACGGACAACTTGCAGCCGAAGATCCTCAAGGAGGTGAAATCCATCGTCGAAGGCCTTCGCGGTGACAGAAAGACGCAGAGGGGACTGGAGGCCATGCTGGATCAGACGATGGACAGCGTGATGTCGCGTCTTCGCGCTGAGTTCCCGTCGTGGAAGGAAGATGATTTCCTGCTTTTCTGCTTCACCGCCGCCGGGTTCTCCAGCACGACAATCTCGGCCTTGATGGGCAAGGAAAAAAGTGTCATCTACAACCGTGTCTGGCGTCTGAAAGGCCGGATCTCGGCTTCGGACTCTCCGCAGAAAGAGTTCTTCCTCAGTGCGTTGGAGAAGAAATGATAATGATAAGGCAGCCGTGGAGGTTAACCGACTGATTTCCATTTTCATAAAAGAATGTACTCCTGCCGGTTCTCAGGGGGAGTAAGGTACGTTTATATATTCATTCATAAGAAATTAGCCTCCACGCGGATAAATAATCATCCGGGAAGGTTAGGTAAATCCTGCATTCTGTGTTATATAATATGTAACAAGTCCGATTTCACAGAATGGAAACAAGAATCAGAAAGTTATATGACCGCTTCCTTGAGGGCAAGGCGACCAAGGAAGAGATAAATGAGATTTATGACAGGATAACCGCCTCTCCCGAGGAATTGAAAGAGTTTCGTGAATACGAAAAGTTCTGGGAGCAGATTCACAAGCCTTCAGAGGAGGTGCTGGCGTCCTTGGCGGATGTCAAGGCCACAATCAAGTCCTATAAGAGACGCCGGGCATGGCGTTTTGTGTCCGCGGTCTCTGCCGCGGCGGTCGTCATTGCCGTGGTGATGTTCAGAATCCACACAGGGGAATCCGATCCGGCGATCCCTGCCGCGGCGGTTCAAGAATATGTCGTGAATGTCCCGGCGGGTGGAAGGACTGACATAGCTTTGCCGGATGGAACCAAGGTGATGCTCAACGCAGGGTCAAGGCTGAGCTACACATCGGAGTTCAACGAAAGAACCAGGGACATCTTCCTTTCTGGAGAGGGTTATTTCGAGGTCGCTCATGACAAGGAGAGGCCTTTTAACGTGAATACGAGCAAATGCACTGTCACGGTCCTGGGAACAAAGTTCGACATTTCCGCCTACGAGCAGGATGGTGAGGCGTTCACGGCGTTGGTGGAAGGTTCAATTCTGTTCAAGACCGGAGAGGAAGAGACTCTCGTGTCACCGGGAGAATTGGTCACGATCGGGGACAAGGGACTCACAAAGGAAGCAGTGGATGTCAGAGACTACTGCGGATGGACCTCCGGGATAATCAAGTACAGCAATATTCCTTTCTCATCACTTCTGAAACGGCTCGAAAGGGAGTATGACACCCACTTGATCCTTGAGGACAAGTCCTTGGGTGACAGGACCATCCGCGTGTCTTTCAGCAAGGATGACTCTGTGGACACGATCCTTAAAGTCCTGTCCGACATCCTTCCTATAAGCATCCGCAAGGGCAATAAAGTCTATTACATAAATCAAAAACAATAACCAGTAACATTCATGAGACACAAACCTATTATCGTCATTCTGGCGCTATGTCTCTTGCTGCCAACGGCGATGAGCGCGCAGAAGGTCACGGGGAACTTTTCCTCTACAACATTAGGAGCCGTCCTGGATGAGGTGGAAGCCCGCACGGGTTATCATTTCATCTTCGACAGCAACGAGATCAACACGACCATTCCGGTGACGGCATCCTTCAAGGACGCTTCGATCACTTCTGTGTTGGACAAGATTCTTGGGCCGACGATGCATTATTCCATCAACGGGAAGTACGTCACAATCTCAAAGGTCCAGAATTCCGTTGTCCGTAAAGAAAACGTGAGATCCGTCAAAGGGACGGTCATCTCATCCTCTGACAACCAGCCGATAGTCGGTGTGGGTGTCTATGTGGCCGGGACGACAACCGGAACGGTGACGGATGTGGACGGAAACTTCGACCTCCGGCTTCCGGACGGAGCCGTGACGGTGACCTTCGAGTGCATCGGCTATGACAGGAAGGAACTGACTGTGGAGGAGTTGTCCAAAATCCGGATCATAACACTGTCCGAAGTCGCCAACACTCTTGACGATGTGGTGGTTGTAGGATTCGGTACGCAGAAGAGAGAGAGTCTTGTGGGTGCCGTTCAGGCTGTGAAGCCAAGTGAGCTGCGTGCGTCCACATCGAACCTTTCCACCTCTTTCGCGGGAAGGATTGCCGGAGTGATCTCCGTACAGTCCACCGGAGAGCCGGGTGTGGCGGACGGAGCTACGTTCTGGATCCGTGGCATATCCACATTCGGAAGCGGGCAATCCCCGTTGTACATCGTTGACGGTGTAGAGGTCACAGCCCAGATGCTCAATAACATAGCGCCTGAGACCATCGAGTCTTTCTCGATTCTTAAAGATGCCACAGCGACTTCTCTCTACGGCTCAAGGGGAGCCAACGGAGTCATGATCATCACGACAAAGAGCGGACGCAACGCCGAGAGGATGTCCATCAATGTAAGGGTCGAGACCGGTACCTCAGAGGCCACCAAAATTCCGAAAGCTGCCGATGCCGTCACCTTCATGAACACATTCAACGAGGCTCTTCAGACCAGAGGAAAGGATGCCTACTACTCCGAGGAGAAAATCACGAACACCATGAACCATGTGAATCCGTACGCCTATCCGGACGTGGACTGGTACAATCTTCTGTTCAAGGACAGGACTTTCAACCAGAACTTCAACATCAATATGACAGGTGGAGGCAAGAAGGTGGATTACTTCATGAATGTGGCTGCCCACAATGAGAACGGAATCCTCCAGAAGCCGGATTTCTCCGATTTCAACACGAACATCAATTCCCAGAAATACATTTTCCAGGCCAACATCAACGCCTTCCTGACATCGACCACGAAAGTGTCCTTGAGAATGAACACCCAGCTTCATTTCCAGCACACTCCTGTGACAGGCACGGAGACGCTGTTCAACTACAGCCTGAAAGCGATGCCATGCGAGTTTGCTCCGGTACTGCCTTCCGAGGAGGATGACACTTTTGTCCGTTTCGGCACAGCCCCTCGCTGGACGACCGGCTATAGCACAAACCCTTATGCCGAACTCTGCAAGGGCTATTCAGACCAATACCGGGGACATTTTACCTCCGCTCTTTCGGTGGATCAGGATCTCAGCTTCATCACCAAGGGACTCCGTGCCTATGGGTTGGCGACATTCTACAACAGGGTGTATTCAGCCGTGAGCCATTCCATGAAGCCATTCCTTTACAGGGTGCACGACTTTAGCGTGGACGAGAACGGCAACTATGTTCTGGACATGATCCAGACGGAGCAGGGCAACACCTACCTTGACACCAAAAGAGCGAATGACGGACTCCGCGAGCTGTCATTCCAGGCCAAGATCGACTACAACAGGACATTCCTCAGGCACACCGTCGGCGCGACTTTCCTCTATCACCAGAAAGAAAGGGTCATGAACATCGCGGCCGCCAATGAATATGCTTCCCTGCCATACCGTGAGCAAGGTCTTGCAGGCAGAATCACCTACGATTATGACAAGCGTTACATGATCGAAGGCAATTTCGGCTACAACGGATCGGAAAACTTCGCGAAAGGGAACCGCTTCGGCTTCTTCCCGTCCATCGCGGCGGGTTGGGTGATCTCCAACGAGCCATATTGGAGAACCCTGAAAGACAAAGTCAACCTGCTTAAATTCAGGGCTTCCTACGGACTTGTCGGCAACGATGTGATCTCTTCCAGCACTGCGGACAGATTCCCTTACCTTTCAACAGTCAACATGAACTCAAGTTATGGAATAGCCCTTGGACCAAGCCTGAACGGGCAGAGTGGCCCGAAGATCTCTACCTACGGCAACGCCACAGCCACATGGGAGACATCCAGGAAACTGGACATCGGAGTGGAGCTTGGACTCTTCAGGCAGCTCAACCTCATAGTGGACTACTTCTATGAGAAACGTAGCGGAATATTCATGCAAAGGCAGTCTCTGCCGTCTTCATTCGGCCTTTCCGGCATCACGCCTTGGGGTAACATCGGCAAGGTTGACAACAGCGGAATCGATGCCTCGCTGGACTATAACAAGGCTTTCTCCAATGGGCTGATCCTTTCCCTGAGAGGATCGCTGACCTATGCGCACAATGAGATAGAATTCATGGACGAGCCTTCTTATGAATATGATTATCAGTACAAGAAAGGTCATTCCATCAACAGCATGAAGATGTATGTCTTCGACAGGTATTTCGAGGACGACGAGGACATCCGGAACTCTCCTGACCAGTCCTCTCTCGCCACCCTCTATCCTCTGATGGCCGGTGACGCGAAGTACAAAGACCTGAACAATGACGGCAAGATCGATGACGATGACCAGATGTGGATAGACAAGACAACCACCCCTGAACTCTCGTACGGTTTCGGATTCTCGCTCCAGTACAAGTCTTTCGATGTGTCCGCATTCTTCCAGGGGCTTGGAAGAAGGTCTCTGCTCATGTACGACAACCATCCGTTCTCAACGGCCACGGACCCGGGCAACGGTCTCATGATGTACCATGCGGAGGATCACTGGTCCGAAAGCGACCCGAATCCAAACGCTTCCTATCCAAGGCTGTCCGACAGATGGAATGTGAACAACACTGTGAACAGCACCCTGTACCTTCGCAATGCGGCGTTCCTCAGGCTTAAGACAGCCGAGATTGGCTACACCTGGAAGATGATGAGGGTTTACCTTTCCGGCACCAACCTTCTCACTTTCTCCAAGTTCAAGTACTGGGACCCTGAGAAAGGCTCCGGCAACGGTCTCACCTATCCTCTCCAGAGGACATTCAACATCGGCATCCAGTTCAACTACTAACATTTGACGTCATGAGAAAAATACAATTGATATTATTCGCCGCGCTCACGCTGGGCTACACCTCCTGCGACTATCTGGATGTTGTCCCGAAGAGCAAGGCCACCGAGAACGACATCTGGAAGACACCGGCCGAAGCGAAGAAATTCCGCTTCAACATGATGCAGTACATGCCGGTACTCTTCTCTTATACGAAATCACCGGACCAGTTCGCCGGAGACGACTTCATGTCAGGCCCGCGAAGCACCTCCTACTGGTTCCCCGGTAAAAGTCTTCATTACAATGAGGAGAATCCAAGCCAGACATATTTTGGCTACTGGGCTCCGGTAGCAAGGACGAACGGAACCAACTATGATCTTTTCAGAGGCATCCGGTACGCGTATTACTTCATCGACAATATTCATAACGTCAAAGGGTTGGACGCATCGGCCGCCTCAAGGTACGAGGGCGAGGCATGGTTCATGATCGGCTACTACCACCAAACGTTGCTCGACTACTACGGGCCGACGGTGCTGATCAAGAGGTTCATTCCTTTCGACACCGATGATAAGAACGAGATGTTCCCGAGCAGAAGACCTGTTGATGAGTGCGTTGACTTCATAGCTGAGTGCTACGACAAGGCGGCCGGACTGCTTCCGGAGTCTGTGATCGAACAGGAATGGGGGACTCCGTCCAAAGCCACGGCACTTGCCTACAAGGCCAGACTGTTCCTTTGGGCCGCGTCTCCGCTTGTGAACGGCAATCCGGACATGGTTGACTTCAAGAATCCGGACGGGACACAGCTTGTCAGCACTGTCAGCGACAGGGAAAAATGGAAACGTGCCATGGATGCCAGTCAGGAAGCCATCATCGAAGCGGAAAAGAACTACTCCCTTTACACCACAAACCAGAAGCCGGGATCAGACATCCAGACGCAAGGGAAGGATAATTACTACAATGCATTCACGGAGGAAGACTGGAACGGCCAGGAATATCTTATGGCCAAAGGCGACAAGACAGAAATCTGGAACCTCCAGCTTTGCTCCACTCCACGCGCCGTGCAGAATGACCAGATGAGCTGGCAGGCTACACTCGTGCCGACCATGGAGGCTGTGGAGATGTACTACTCCAAGAACGGTCTGCCGATGGATGTGGATCCGCTCACCAAGGACAGGGATCTGTACAGTGTGGCTCCAGGCGACAGCACGGTACTCCTTCACAGAGACAGGGATCCTCGTTTCTACGCATCGGTCGGCTACGACAGAGGACAGTTCCAGATCGAGAGCAAGGAGATCACCCTCCACGCGAGAGGCGGCGAACTTCACGGATGGATTTCACCGACCACCGAGTACCAGAGCTGCACCGGCTATTTCTGCCAGAAGTGGGTGCGTAAAAGCAGTTACTACGACTACGAGAAGAAGACCAAGAACGCCATTCCCTACTCATACCCGTACCTCCGTCTGGCGGAACTCTACCTGAGCTATGCGGAGGCCGACTTTGAATATAACGGAAGCCTCAGCTCCACAAGTCTTCTCTATCTGAACAAGGTAAGGACACGGTGCGGACTTCCTAAGTTCGAGGATTCATGGGCGATTGTCGGCGGAATCCCTACCGGAGACGATCTGCGCAAGGTTCTCCATCAGGAACGCTCGATAGAGTTCATGTTCGAGGGACGGCGCTATCATGACATCCGCAGATGGAAAGAGGCCGAGGATCTGCTGAACAGACAGCCTAAGGCCTGGAATGTCAGCGGAAAGACTCAGGATGATTTCTACAGGGTTGTGGAGGCCGAGCAGCAGGCCAAGAGACAGTTCGACAAAAAGAACTACTGGCTTGCCATTCCTCAGAGCGAGCTTAACAAGAATAAGAATCTAGTACAGAACCCAGGATATTAATAACAATGAAAATGAATTATATGAAAATATTAACGACTGTCTCTCTGGCCTTGGCCATGGCGGTCGGATGCGACAAGGAGGCCGAGGAGGCTTTCACTTTCGACATCAACGGTGACGCCGGCACGGAGCTTGGCGGAACCCAGACTTTTTTCTACGATGAGGCCAGAGCATTCCCTGTCAGCTCGGAAGGAGTCTCGAAGGTGGAGTTCACGACTCCTGCCGGATGGGACGCCTATTTTGCGGCGACAGAGAAGAAGATACACATCTCGTCTCCTGCCGGAGACAACATTTCGGCTGCGGAGAACGGTGTGGTCAAGATAGATGTAACCTCTTACGACAGAAGGACATTGACCCGCTCAATCAATGTCTCGGTGACTGATGCCTCGGTAGAGTTCACTCTTGATGGAGTGGCGGAAGGGCTGAACATGAAATATGCCCAGACAATGAATATTCCGGCCTCGCTCTCAAATGTCTGGAGCATTGAAAGCACAGCTCCTAAAGGTTGGACGGTCGTCTTTGACAGGGAAGGCTGCAAGGTTGACATCACCGCTCCGGCCCTGAAGGACGAGACCGCCGAGCATGAAGGCACAATCACGGTCACCCCTGTCAGCAAGAGAGGGACATTGGGAAGCCAGGTTTCGTTCAGCGTGCAGGTTCTTGCGTCGGCTCCTGTTCTCAAATTCGAGGCGGATAGACTGGAAAGAGTCGCGCACGGTTCCACAAGCACGATGAAGTCCGTTGAATATGCCAACATCGACAAGGTGACGATCACCAATGTTCCTGCCGGATGGAATGTCGATCTGCAGAAGGGCGACAACGAGGCCACGTTGACTGTGACCGCGCCGTCTGCCACCGCTGAAGGCTTCACCGGATCCGGAACAGTGCGTTTCGATCTGACTTCGGACACCGGAGAGACCGGAGAGTTGGAACTGCCGGTGTCCATGCTCGGAATCAATGATGCCGATGATTTCCTTGCTTTCGCCGAGGCTTACATGAAAGGCGGTGACTGCTCGCTTTGGAAGGATGGAGGCGAGGTCATCGTCAACTCTGACATAGACCTCACCGGAACACCTAAATCCCTCTATGTCAATGCTGGGTTCTCCGGAGTGTTCAACGGGGCGAATCACACAATCACCTACAGGATCGAATCCAATTCCGGTGATGCGGGAATATTCCAGACCGTCAAAGGCGACGGTACCGTCAAGAACCTCAAGATCGCCGGAACATTCAACATCACGGATGGTAACGACAGAGCCGGCGGCATCGCCGCCTACAGCAACGGCGCCACGTTCGAGAACGTCATCTCTACCGTGAAATACACTCAGACACAGATCGGGAACACCCGTCAGGGAACGATGATCGGTGGACTGGTCGGGGATGAGACAGCCGGAGGAACCTACAGGAACTGCCATGTGCGTGGAAACTTCTCCCTCGTCGCGGTGATGTTCTTCGGAGGTCTCATCGCGGACGTGTGGGACAATGACGGACTTGAGATCTACGATTGCTCGAACGAGTCCGATGTCACGATCAGCACCAACAAGATCGGCCTCGGGAACGCTTGGTTCGGAGGCATTCTCGGAAAGTCGGACGGTGCGGGAGTCAAGATGTACAGGACATACAACACCGGAAACATCAAAGCAGACTTCGGTGGCGGCAAGACCAATTTCGCCGGTCTCGGAGGTATCGCGGGTTATGCGTGTGGCTACTATGAGGACTGTTACAACGCTGGCGACATAATATTCACAAACGGAGCGGACAAAAAAGGTAACGGTAACGTCGGAGGTCTCGCAGGTGCTGTGAGGGTCGCTAAAGGGAAGATGCTTGTCGCCAAGAACTGCTACAACAAGGGCACGGTCAAGGCGATAGGTGATGCGGTTGGTGGATTCATCGGACTTATCCGCGATGGGGGCGAAGGCTCCATGAAACTCACTGGATGCCGCAACGAAGGCACGGTTGACTGCCGCAGCGAGGTTGCATATTCAGCATCATTCGGTGGATTGATGGGAACAGTGTACAACTCTCTGGAGATGACCGATTGCCACAACAAAGGCAAGGTGATGGGCTATACCACCCAAGGCGGAGCGGGTCTGATCGGCCGTGGCGCGGACAACATCGTGATCACAAAATGTACGAACTCCGCCAATGTCTATGTCGGCTCGCACGCCAGCGTAAAAGCCGACAAGCCTTATGCCGCCGGCCTCGTCTGCGGATTCTACCCGACCATCCAGATCAAGGAATCCGCCAACACAGGTGATGTCTTCGCCATGGTGAGAGGGGAAGGTTATGTGTCAAACGTGTTCACCAGTGTACAGTTGAACACAGGAAATACGGATGCCAGCACCGTTGACGAGGCGACCGTGAACGCATCCAAGGCTTCCAAGGTCACCATCATCCTTCCGGAAAAGTGGACAGACACCTTGCCGGAGGAGTGGACGAAATGATTTGTTTATTCGCAAGGAACTCAATTGGATAAATGAACAGAATTAATCTCATTTTTTCATTGGTCGCGGGCATGCTGTTTTCGCAGTGTGCCTGCAGCCATGCCTCATCCTATGGCAACGGAGGTGAAAACACTATCGTCAAGACCGACAAGCCGGACATCCCGTCCGACCGTTACGGAAAAACATTATCGGATGACATCGTGTATGCCAATGCGTTGTCTATCGCGGGCGGTGATGTCGGCATGCAATGCTTCGACATTCTCAAGAACGGTGACATCCTGGCATGCGGCACCCGTCATTCGGCACTGTACTTCCAACGGATGACCCCTTCGGGACAGTACCGGAAGGAGATGAAGATCTGGTACGCCGCCCATGGGACGAACATGTCGGTCGAGGAGGACGGCGAAGATGCCTACGTCTGGACATCGAACTATTCCAGCAGGTTAGGCGGTGAGGGGGACTACTACGCGGAAAAGATCATCTCACGGGTCAGGTACCAGCCTGGCGTGACACTTATGCCGGAGGATTGCGAGGACAACTATTATGTCGGGCCTTATCAGAATCTTCTGGTCTGCACCGACACGGAGAACGACAATCTCTGCATCCTCTACTCAAGTGGCGAGGTCTCGGGAAAAGACACAAAAGTCGTGGTCTGGTCCTTGAAGGAGGCTAAGAAGGTTCCTGTCACAACCGTGAACATCGGAACTGTTGTAAGAGGCGGAGACAGCGGTCCTGTCGCTGAAATCGAGACCATCAGCCCCGACGTGGCTGTTCATGACCTGAGCGCCCTCAAGCCGAAATATTCATTTTTCATCAATAGTGTCGAACTGAACGACGGAGCTCCGATGCAGGGTTTCTGCATCTACAAGAAACGTCTTTACTGGTTCACCGGGGACGGAAGCAAGAGGACTGCAAAGGTCTCAGTGATAACTTTCAACGGGATGGTCGAGCTTTCTCAGCAGAGCCTTGCGTTCATTGATGACAAGGCCGGAATAGTTAAGTTGGGTTCCAAGAGCGGCTATTTCGAGGCGGAAGGCATCAAGATCCGTAAAGGAATATTATACACCGGTTACCTTTGGGGGCCGACAGGAAACTGGAAACTGACGATACTGAATAATTAGGGTATATGGCGAACTCAAACGGACGACTCCTGTCGTTGGATGCGCTCAGGGGCTTTGACATGATGTTCATCATGGGGCTGAGCGCTGTCATCGCGGAGGCCTGCGGAATATTTCCGGGAGGCAAGGATTGCTGGCTGGCTCAGCAGATGAGCCATGTGAACTGGATCGGGTTGCATCACCACGACACGATCTTCGCGCTGTTCCTGTTCATTTCCGGCATGACATTCCCGTTCTCCCTTGAGAAAAAACGCTCGAAGGGACTGTCGGATAAGTCGATAACATTGGATGTCATCCGGCGTGGACTGACGCTTTTCTTCCTCGGACTGGTCTATGAGGGTTTCTTCCAGTTTCACTTCGAGTCTCTCCGCATTCCAAGTGTGCTTGGTAGAATCGGTCTGGCTTGGATGCTGGCGGCCATCCTGTACTGCCACACCGGAAAGAAGACACAGTGGGGTATCGCTGCCGGTATCCTTATAGGGTATTTTCTTCTTCTCAAACTTGTCGTAGCCCCGGATGCTCCGGCAGGTGCGGATTCCTTGTCAAAAGAGGGGAACATAGCCTTCTACATCGACAGACTCCTGCTTCCGGACAACATCTACAAGCCGGGAGTATATGACCCGGAAGGAATTCTCAGCACGATTCCCGCTGTCGTCACGGCTATGCTTGGAATGTTCACGGGGCGCTACGTCAAGGAATCGCCCGCCACCGGAGAAAGAAAGACTTTGAACATGCTTGCGGCGGCCATTGTCATGGCGATCGTGGCTGTCGTCTGGGCTCACTGGTTCCCCGTCATCAAAAAATTGTGGACCAGCACTTTCGTCCTTGCGTGCGGGGCGTGGTCGATAGGGCTGTTCGCTGTCTTTTATTATCTGATCGATGTCAAGGGCTGGAGGAAAGGCACGGTGTTCTTCCAGGTTGTCGGCATGAACTCCATCACAATCTACATGGCGCAGAAAATCATAGGTTTCTGGCCTGTGACCGGCTTCTTTTTCAAAGGATTGTCCGGCATTGTCCCTGAAAGTTGTTCGGGACTCGTGATGAACATCGGCTATTTCACAGTCTGTTGGTTATTCCTTTATTTCCTTTATCGCAAGAAATGCTTCCTCAAGGTCTGATGAAACTTCGTCTCATGCTGGCCATGGTTCTGATGGCTGCCTGTACCGACTCCGTTTTTGCCTCCGTTTCGACTGAGGCCGCGACTGCATTGGCCCGGAGAATCTTGGGAGAACAATGTGACCGGATCAGGTTTCAGGATGTAAGCCGCAACAAGGCTGATGCTGAATTTTTCACCGTGGAGGATTCCGGCGGCGGAATTCTTGTCAGCGGAACTGGCGCACCGGCGATGGCTATGGGACTGAACTGGTACCTAAGGTATCGCTGCAAGGTTGATGTCTCATGGTACAGTCACGATCCTGTCCGTTTGCCGTCATCATTGCCGGTGGTCGGAGAACCGTTCACGTCAGAGGCGAGGGTGGCCAACCGTTTCTTCCTTAATTATTGTACTTTCGGTTACACTCTTCCGTGGTGGGGCTGGAAGGAATGGGAACGCTTCATTGATTGGATGGCATTGAACGGGATAAACCTCCCGCTTGCGATCACGGGACAGGAAAGCGTCTGGTACAAGGTCTGGTCGGAACTTGGTCTGACCGATGATGAGATCAGAGGCTATTTCACAGGCCCTGCACATCTTCCGTGGCATCGGATGCAGAACATTGACAGATGGCAGGGGCCGCTTCCGGTGTCTTGGCTTGATGGACAGGAGGAACTGCAGAGGAAGATTGTACGCCGGGAACGGGAGCTTGGCATGAGAACAGTCTTGCCGGCCTTCGCGGGACATGTGCCGCAAGCCGTCAAGCGCGTTTTCCCTGAGGCTGACATCCGTTCTCTGGGAGAATGGGCGGGATTCAAGGAACCATACACCTGTTGGTTCCTTGATCCTATGGATCCATTATATTCAAGAATCCAGAAAAGGTTTCTGGAGATTCAGGAAGAGATGTATGGCACTGACCACATCTATGGAATCGATCTGTTCAACGAGGTGACTCCGCCGTCCTGGGAACCGGATTACCTTGCCAGGGTCGGCCGGCAGGTCTGCGAGTCATTGGTGAGTGCTGACAAGGATGCCGTGTGGCTCCAGATGACTTGGCTTTTCTACTACCAAAGGAAAGACTGGACGGGAGAGAGGATAAAGTCCTACATCACATCGTATCCTGCCGAACGATCGATGTTGCTGGACTACTACTGTGACTATCAGGAGGTTTGGAAGATGACAGACAGCTTTTACGGCGTTCCTTTCATCTGGTGCTACCTCGGGAATTTTGGAGGAAACTCTATGCTCAAAGGCAACTTCGCCGACACGCATGAGAAGATAGAGAATGTCCTGACTGAGGCAGGCCCGGGAATATGTGGACTGGGTGGCACCCTTGAGGGATTCGACTGCAATCCATACATGTTTGACTATGTCTTTGAGAAAGCATGGAGCTATGGCAGGGAACTGACTCCGGAAAAATATGCCTCGGCTCTCGCGGAACGCAGGGCGGACGGAAGCGTGGCAGCTGCGGAGGCGTGGAATATGCTCGCGCGGAAGATCTATAATGGCAAGGGTCACCGTTCCCCGATGACCCTCCGTCCTGATCTTGGCCGGTGCCGCCATACATCGGAAGAAAGGTGCGGCTTCCCGAACGCGGATCTTAAAAAAGCGCTGGAACTCCTTTTCGACAGTTCCGCCAAGCGTTTTGATCTTGTGAACATGACAAGACAGTATCTTGCCAATGTCTTTCAGGACGAGGTCCTGGAATACTCCAAAGCCTTTGATGACGAAGATCCTGTGCGGATGAAAGCTCTCCGCGGGAGAATCAACGGGATCTTCAAGGACATGGATGCTCTGCTTGCCTGCGAGCCTTCTTTCCTGTTGGGCGGATGGATCTCGGACGCGAGAAGTTGGGGCGCCGACAAGAGGGAGAATAACTATTTTGAAAGCAACGCGCGCTGCCTTGTCACCACTTGGGGCGACCGTGGCAGCAGTCTTGGAGACTATGCAAGCCGTGAGTGGTCGGGACTCATGTCATCTTTCTACTTGGCCAGATGGAATATGTTCTTTGATTACTGTGAGGACTCCGTCAGGAAAGGAAAGGACTTTGACCAGGAAGGATTCTCGGAGAAAGTCAGCGGATTCGAGAAAGACTGGTGGACTCACCGCAAAGGCCACTTCCGCAAGACTGCTGATCCAAACTACCGAAAGCGGGTCGCGGACATTCTTCGGAAGTATTAGGAATATCCTGTCATGAACATCCGATAAGGAGCGAAAGGACAAACCAGCTGAACGCAGGCGAGTTTTGTTCTTTCGCTTCTTCTGTGAAGGATGCCAAGGCTCTTCTGATGTGCTTCTCGACAGCGGTCTGGGATATTCCTAACATTTCGGCGATCTCTCGGTTTTTCATTCCCTTGAAGCGGCTCATCACGAACACTTCACGGCACCTGTCAGGCAAAAGGGACAAGACCTTTTCGACCTGATTCTCAACTTCCTTCCGTATTAGAGGGGAATCGGGGGCATCGTAATAGAAGTCAAGACCGAAGAGTTTCTCCGTTTTCTGGATGCTGTCCAGAAATGATAGATCCACGTAGTTCAGCAGTCGCTCTCTTTTGAGGTAGTTTATGCAGCGGTTCCTTGTCATCGCGAACAACAGACGGGCGGAGGATTTCTCATCCTGTCCGGAATACTTCTTCCAGAATGTGAAGAATGTGTCCTGCACCATGTCCAGCGCTATGGAATGATCCTTGACAATGCTATCGGCATAGGTGACAAGCCTCGGTTGATAGTTCACGAATAATGACTCAAAAGTATTCACTCCTCACATTTATTTACCCATACAAATCTAATGAAATTTCTTCAAATATCTCCTTTAAGTAACATGAAAAAAATAAGTTGCCTCAGATTAAGGAATCTTTTCGTTCTAGATGTCTTTTCTCATCAGTCATGTGCCCGCCGGCACACGCCTTCTTCCAAATGACATCTATCCTCGAAAACACAGCCAATTCTTTACCAACTTATTATTTGACTCTTATTAGGAAGCGGTTTCTTTCTTATGGGACGGGCGTATAAATCGCAGATTTTTATGTAACTTTGCGAAGTCAAGGTCGGAGATGCGGGAGTCTGCAGGCTGAAAAAGGCTTGAGACAGAGAGATTAATGAACTCAAGTTTCGCATCTGCGAAACATCTATCTTCTTCACTGCTTGCAGTGAAAGCAAGTCCCTCCCCCGAGGGGAGGGATTTAGGGAGGGGGTAACGTTAAAGGCCCTAAGGGGTGCGCGAAGCGCATCCCCTCCCCCGAGGGGAGGGATTTAGGGAGGGGGTAACGTGAAATGATGTGGGTGAGCAATCTCCTCCGAACGTGAGATAATGTGTTTGATAAAAGGCTATTGCCTACTTGCGAAAGTTGAGTTAATGAATATTGCTGGAGACCTTCAGGCCCGTCTCTCCTCCTCACCGCAGAAGAACTTCTTTCTCAGAGCTTTGGACAAGAAATAATAATCCTCTGTGCGCAGATTCATGCTGTTTGCGTACGGCAGCATCAAAAAACACCCTCCCGTGTGCGGGAAGCATGATTTTACGCACGGTAACCTTATGAATATGAAAGTTTTGAAAACAGTAGCGGTGATTGCCGCGATCGTTGTGTCGGCGGGCTGCTCCAGGCAGGCAGTAGGTGTGGATGAGTATCTTATCAAAGGAGAGGTCAGGAATATTCCCGACAGCACGGTCATTAGTCTTATGAGGAGCGATGGCCGGTTGGCGGTCCGCGTGGCCCAGGACACGGTCATCGGCGGTCGTTTCGAATTCCGGGACACGATCTCAGGCGGAGCGGTTCAGTTCGGGCTGTGCTCGTTCGGCAAGGGCTTCCCTAATAATATACTCCCGGTCTGGGTGAAACCGGGCGTGAAGGTCACGGTCACGGGTGATGACAACCTGCTGCTGACATGGAGGGTAAAGAGTCGTCTTCCGGAGCAGAAGACCGAGAATGATTTTCTGGCAGTCCAGTTTCCGGAAAAGAGGGAGTCTCAGGTCTATGCCGTTGAAGAGGCTGACATGTTGAGGGAACTCAGGAGCCTCAGCGGTGAGGAAAGACGGGCCGCGTGGAGGAAAGTGGATTCGCTCAGAAGGCTTTGCAAGCCGCTGGACAGCATCGCCAACCATAAGGTTCTTGAATATATGAGGACGGCTCCTGTCACGACGAAATGGCTTGACGAGCTGGCTTTGCATGCCATGATGCTAAATGGCGGCTACGGCAAGGCGGATTCGGCCCTGGTTTACGAGCTTTATTCCAGACTTACTCCGGATGATCTGAAGACAAGGCAGGGAGAGGTGATCTCCGCGACCTTGAGTCCGAGGAAGGTTGTCGGGGTAGGTGACGATCTCGTGGACGGCGACCTTTATGACACGGACGGCAATGTGCATCATCTGTCCGAGTTCTCCGGCAAGTACATCCTTCTGGATTTCTGGAGTGTGGGCTGCGGGCCGTGTATGGAATCCATTCCGGAGGGCAATGAGCTCGCAAGGGAGTTCGCTGACAGGCTGGCGTTTGTCCGACTGAGTGTGGATGGCGAGAAAACCTGGAAAAAAGTCTTGAAGATAGTCTTGAAGGAGGAAAAGTCGGATTGTGTCGAGTGGAATGAATTCAAGCCTATGGGCGCGGGCCTTTCCGCCTCCTATCAGGCAAACGGCATCCCGCATTTCGTCCTGATCTCCCCGGAAGCCAAGGTCATCGACATCTGGACCGGCTACGGCAAAGGTTCCCTCCGCTCCAAAGTCAACCAGCATCTTGGAGCCAAATAAGAGGCAGACTTCCCCTTTTAATAAATGTTGTGGCGTTTAACTGATTGATTATCATTGTATAAATGAATATGCTCCTGCCTTAAACGGGTAGGAGCATATCTATTTAATAGCTTGATTGTTAATTATTTGTCTGTCACGATTCAGGCAGCATATGGCGTCAGTCGTTGTTCATCTGCGTGATGTCTGGCTTCCAGCGCTCGGAGTCACCGATCAGCCACTCGGCGTAGTAGTCGGCCATGCGCCAGAAGAAATATTCATTCATGTCGCCGAAGCCGTGGCGCTGGCCCGGGAGGATGAGCATGTCGAAACGCTTGTTGGCGCGGATCAGGGCGTTGACCACGCGGATGGTGTTGGCCGGGTGGACGTTGTTGTCGATGTCGCCGTGCACCAGCATCAGGTGGCCTTTCAGGTTGGAGGCGATTTCCGGATTGGTCTGGATGCTGTAGACGAAGGTCGTGTCGCCCTTGTCGATCTTCTCCAGGACACCGTGATGCTGCTCGCTCCACCAGCGGTTGTAGATGCTGTTGTCGTGGTTGCCGGCGCAGGAGACAGCCGCCTTGAAGAAATCAGGATATTTCAGAATGGCCGCCGTGCTCATGAATCCGCCGCCAGAATGGCCGTGGATGCCTACCCTGTCAAGATCGATGAACGGATGTCTCGCACCGAGCTGCTGGATGGCATATTTCTGATCCTCAAGACCATAGTCGCGCAGGTTGCCGTAGCCGTAGTTATGGTACCACTTCGAGCGGTTCGGGTGTCCGCCGCGGTTGCCGACCGTGATCACGATCATTCCGATCTGGGCGAGCCTGTCGGTGCGGGTGAAGCCCTTGCTCCAGGAGATGTTGTTCGCCTCCACCTGAGGACCCGGATAAACATAGTCGCAGATCGGATAGACCTTCGTGGAGTCAAAGTCGTAAGGCTTGTACATCGCTCCGTAGAGGTCGGTGACGCCGTCGGCGGCCTTTACCTTGAATCTTTCCGGGAACTTGTAGCCGGCCTCGAACAGCAGGCTGAGGTCGGCGGTCTCCAGATCGGCGATCCGCTTGCCCGTCGCCGAGAACAGGGCCACGGCAGGTGTCCAGTCCACTCTCGAATAGTTGGCCACAAAGAACTTGGCGTCGTCGCTCGCCGTCGAGAGAACGTCCATGTCGCTCATGTCCAGCTGCTGGAGAGCGCCGCCCGTGAGCGGAACCCTGAACGTGTGCATCTGGTAAGGATTCTCATCCTTGTTGACTCCGCATGCGCTCAGCAGGATGTAGCCCTCCTTCTCGTTCACCCCGAGGATGTCCTCTACATGGAACGCCCCTTCGGTCAGATTCCTGACCAGCGTGCCGTCGCTGTTGTAGAGGTAGATGTTCGCCCATCCGTTGCGCTCGGACCAGTGGAGGATCTGCTTTCCGCCACCGATCAGGAACGGAGCGCGGTACTCCACGTAAGTTCTTTCCCTTTCGGAGATGATGGTCTTGGTGGAGTCGGAGTCAACGTCCACCCGGCAGAGATCAAGCCTCTTGAGGTCACGGCTCTGGCGCACCATGTAGAACCCGGTGTTGTCGCCAAGCCACTCGTTCTTCCAGTAGTCCAGATAGTTGTCCTTGGCGGTTCTCCTCGCGCTCTGCAGCGATACTTCCTGATCCTTGAACGCCTGGCTCTTGACCTGCCTTGCGGAAGCTCCGGTGCGTCCATCATTCATTGTGAATATGTAGAGATAGCCTTTCGGCCCCGGCTCTCCCGGCATCTGGTACTTGTAGGACTCCAGTTTAGGGCGCTTGTCACTTACAGAATTGATGACCCACAGATCATCGAGTTTCCTTGTGTCCCACTTCATCGTGGCGAAACGTTTCGAGTCCGGAGACCAGACAAGCTCGCCCGGATAGTGCCTCTTGGTGGAGTCGGCCTCGGTGTCGCCGGAGTAGTTGCCGTAGCCGTAGCCGAACTGGCGGATGCCGTCCGTGGTCAGACGATGCTCCACGATGGTACTGTCCTTCTCGTCCTTGGCCGCCTTTCGAAGGCTTGTGGAGTCCATCACCCAAAGGTTGGAACCCTTGGCGAAGACTCCGAACTCACCGTTAGGGGCGACGGAGGCCCAGCGAGGGTACTTGTCCTTCTCCCTGGCCACGGTGTCAAGCCTGGCGGTGGCGATCTCGTAGCGGAAACAGGTCGTGTCCCTGTCGTTCTTGAGGCCGGAGATGATGCTGAAAGTGAACTCTTTGTCATCCTTCAACCTCAAATCCCTGATAGGAAGATGCTTGGCCTCGAACGGGTAGCGGACGAACTCGGTCACCTGCATCGCGAGCCTGTCCATGTCGAACACCTCGGTCCTGGTGCCCTTGACAGGATCCACAATGTAGTAGCGGGTTCCCTGCGGAGTCCTCCAACTGTACCAGAACTTGTCGCTGTCCCTAAACCAGTTAGGGGTGATCTGCGTGGAGAACACCATCTGATTTACCCTCTTGGCCGAGAATCTCTCGGCGAGGGCGTAGTTGGCTTTCTGCGTCTGCGCGAAACCCGGCGCGCAAAGGAGCAGCGCCGCGCAGGCAAGTACGAAATTTTTCCTCATAAATATTAATGAATATGTTTGATCAGTCACAATTCTGTCTCTCCCGCCTCAAGTCCCTCGCTCTCGGCTCTCAGGATGACGGTTCCGGTGCCCGTGCGCTTTACGATGACGCTCGCCAGGCCGCCGAAAGCCTTGATCTCATCGGAGCGGAACGGCGTGTGGCAGGTCGCGTCGCCGGCGTCCACGGCCACGATCTCACCCGGGCCGGAGACGCTGAACCTCAGCCTGTCGGACGCTGTCGGTACCATATTCCCGTCCCTGTCCGCGACCTTTACGTCCACGAAGACAATGTCTTCCGAAGAATATGTCCGTGAACGTGCCGGAGCGCAGTCGCCGCCGAACTCCGTTGAAGGTCCGCTGCCATATTCACGAGCCATCAGGATCTTCGCCGGGCTTCCGCTTGTGGTGACGGCGCTCTCGATGGTCTTCCCGTCCTCGGTCTTGCCGACAACCCTCACGGTGCCAGGCTCATAGACCACGTTGTCCCAAAGGAAGCGATACTCGTTGGCTCCCTTGGCCTTTCTGCCGTAGGACTTCCCGTTGACGAAGAGTTCCGCCTCGGCGCAGTTCGTGTAGGCCTGCACCGGAGTGATCTTCCCCTCGCGTCCCGGCCAGTTCCAGTGCGGCATCAGGTGCAGGACGGGTTCTGACGACCAGCGGGACTTGTAGAGCCAGTACCTGTCCTTCGGGAAGCCGGCGAGGTCGATGATTCCGAAGTACGAGCTTCTGGAAGGAGTCGCGATCGCTCCTTTCTCCTTCAGCTCCTTCTCCGCCCTGGCCTTGGCCTCCTCGTCGTGGAAGTTTGTCAGGATTGTGAGGTCGGCGTTGAAAGGTGTCGGCTCGCCGAGATAGTCGAATCCGGTCCAGACGAACTCCCCGAGGCAGGAAGGGTTCCTGTCCTCCTCCGCCCACTCCTGGTCAGGCAGCTGCCCCCACGGAACGGTGAACATGTCGAACGAACACACCTGGAAATTGTCCAAGGCGCCATCTTCCTTGTCGCTTGGCGGGAATATGTACACACCTCTTGAGCTGACGGTCGATGCGGTCTCGCTTCCGAGGAACGGTTTGCCCGGATTGGCGGCGTGGAACTTGCCGTAGAGGTGCGGCTTGTAGTTGAATCCGTAGATGTCCATCGTGTTGCGGAAATCCTGTCCGCTGGCCCACGGATTGTCGCTGCCGTAGCTTGTAAGTCTTGTAGAATCCTCATTATGACACACTTCCGTGAGGTGGTAGGCGATGCCGTATTTCTCCGGATAGCCTTGCTCATCGGTCTCGTTGCCGATGCTCCAGATGATGACTGACGGATGGTTGCGGTCTCTGTGGATCATGGCCTTCAGGTCTTTGTCCGCCCACTCATCGAACAGTCTGGCGTAGCCGTTCTCTTTCTTCGGGATTGTCCAAGTGTCTGTCAGCTCGTCCATCACGAGGAATCCCATCCGGTCGCAGAGGTCGAGGAGTTCCGGCGCCGGAGGATTGTGGGATGTGCGGATGGCGTTGCAGCCCATTTGTCTGAGCATATTCAGCCTTCTCACCCACGCCGTCTCGTTCCAGGCGGCTCCGAGCGCTCCGGCGTCGTGGTGCAGGCAGACTCCCTTGATGAATGTCCTTTGCCCGTTGACGTACAGCCCGTCGGCCTTGTACTCCAGGTCTCTGAGCCCGAATGTGGTCAGGTAAACGTCCTTCCCTCCGCCTTTTGTGGTGACGGTGGTGACGGCTTGGTAGAGTTCAGGTGTCTCTGGACTCCAGAACCGCGCGTCTTTCAGTTTGAACTTTTGGATGACCTCGCCGCCGTCCGTGACAGCGTCCAGTTTGGTCACTATGGCTTTCCTCGTTTTGCCGTCCACGATCACCTCGACCGGCCCGGTGACCGAAGAACCCGGATTGATGACCCTGACGATCTCCGTGCGCACTGTTCCTCCCACAGCCTTCCCGGCGTTGCGGAGCGTGATCCCGATGCTGACATCATTTCCTTTCGTCGAGACGAACGTCCCCCACTGCGCCACGCCCGCGGGGCCGGCTTTCGTCAGGTACACGTTCCGGTAGATTCCTCCTCCGGGATACCATCTGCTGGACTCCCCGGGATTGTCCAGCGTGACCTTGACCAGATTGTCCCCCTCCTTGACGAACGGAGTCAGATCCGCGCGGAACGAGGCGTACCCGTACGGCCATTCGGTGACGGCCTTCCCGTTGCATAAGACCTTGGCATAGGACATCGCTCCGCCGAAATCGAGGAGAAACCGCTTTCCCGACCTCAGGTCTTTCGCCGTCACGGAAAGAATCTTTGAATATTCCGCCTTGCCCCACCAGGCCAGTTTTCCGGTCTCCCCGGGGTACTCCTGCACGAACGGCCCGTCCACACCCCAGTCATGAGGCAGGTCAAGGACACGGCTTTCCCCGTCCTTGGTGAACGTCCATCCGTCGTTCCAGAGGGTTCTTTGGGCCGGCTGAGCGGTCATATTCATAGAAACAGCCGCCAGGACGGCGGCGATGGTGATGATGCGCTTTCTCTTATTCATAAGGTAAAGATAGCCATTTTTTGAGAATTGCAACGTTTTTGAAAATATTTCAGGAATATCTTTGATTGTTAGAGAAACAACACTATCTTTGCTTTGTTAACAGTAATGTTAAACAATATTGTTAATTTAAAGACAATGTCGAAAAAAGAGAATAAGGAACAGGACATCCTGAGGGCGGCGGAGATGCTGTTCGCCGAGAAAGGATTCAAAGGCGCCACCACGACGCTGATAGCGGCACAGGCCGGTGTCACCCATGCCATGCTGCACTACTATTTCAGGACGAAGGATCAGATATTCCTAAAGGTTTTTGATACCTATTTGGAGGAGATCCTGCAGAGTCTCAAGTCGATAATGGTGACGGACATATTCCAGCCCGACCTTATCAGGAAGACGACGGAGATCTGCTTCGACTTCTTCAGCGCCCACAGCGGGCAGCTGTCGCTGCTGCTTGAGGTCGCGAAGGAGCGCCCTGACCTGATGGAAAGTTACGTGTCGAAGATCGGAAGCTACATGTCCTCCGCCTTGGACACCCACAGGAAAAGAACGGAGTCGGAAGTCGTGAGCGGGAGGATCCGGAACATCACGTTCGAGGAACTGATCGGCGACATCGTGAGTGTGTGTGCGGCTCCGTTCTTCTTTGATCCTCTCGTCTGCAATGTGCTGGGAGTGGAAGGCACACGCAGGGCGGAGTACCTGGAGGCGCGCAAAAAGGAAGCTGTGGAACTGATTGTCTGCCGCCTGTTTAAGTGATAATGTGACAATCCTATGAATATGAAGAAGTTAAAATGGAAAACACTCGCTCTGGCGTTGCTGGTCTGCGTACAGGCGTATTCACAGACCACTCTTGACCAATGTGTCAGGATGGCCTACGAGAACTATCCTCAGATCAAGGAGAAGGGGCTGATCGACGCCTGTCAGGGCTATGATCTTAAGAACGCCTCGCTTGCCTGGGTGCCGCGGCTGAACATTTCCGCCAAGGCGACCTGGCAGTCCGATGTGGTCGAGATGCCTTTTGACATGCCGGGCTTCGAGTTTGACATTCCGCATGACCAGTACGGAGTGACCGCCGACCTCACCCAACAGATCTGGGACGGAGGCGCGACCGCGGCCAAAGGCCGTCAGATCAAGGCGGGAGCCGAGGTAAAACGTAGGCAATTGGATGTCAACATGTACTCCATCCGTTCGAAGGTGCAGTCGATCTACCTTGGCATCATCTTGCTGGACAAGCAGATAGAGCTGAACAACGTGCTGGTGTCCAACCTCTCCCGCAATCAGAAAGAGGTACAGACATTGGTGGACGGCGGCATGGCCGGGCCATCGGATCTCGACCAGATCCGGGTGAACATCCTTACCTGCGAGCAGCAGCAGGCCGCCCTGGAGACGGACCGGAAGGCCTATCTGCGGATGCTGGGTCTGCTTACCGGGCAGGACATGACGGGGCTGACCCTTGTCGAGCCGGAGCCGGAAAGCAACCTGGCGATGGAGATCAAGCGTCCCGAGCTTGCCCTCTATGATGCCCAGGCGGTGCAGCTGCAGGCGCAGAAGGATCAGCTCAGCACTTCTTTGTGGCCGCGTCTGAACCTCAACCTGCAGGCGGGCTACGGCCGTCCGGGACTGAACATGCTCTCCGGCAGTTTCGATCCGTACTTCGTGGCCGGTGTCAAGCTCCAATGGGATTTCGGAGCGCTCTACACACTCAGGAACGACCGGCGCAAGTCGGACTCGGATCTTCGCAGGCTTGAGCTGACACGCGAGTCCTTCATGCTTAACACCTCGATGGAGGCTGTCCAGAAACGGAGCCAGGTGGAGAAGGACAAGGATGTCCTCAGGCGCGACGAGGAGATAATCTCCCTCCGCGGCAGCATCAGGGAGACGGGCGAGAGGCAGTACAAGGAGGGTGTGATCGCGGTCAACGACTACCTTTCCCTGCTGGACGAGGAGTTCAAGGCGCGCCTTAGCTACAATGTCCACAAGGTGACCTACATCATGGACTTGCTTGACCTGCGGCAAACACTTGGAGTACAATGACAATGAACATGACAATGATTATGAATATGAAAAGCGGACTTGTTTTCGCGGCGTTGGCCCTGGTCGCCGCCGGATGTGGAAAGAACATTGAATATGACGCATGCGGTCAGGTTGATGCCACTCAGGTGACCGTGTCCGCCGAGAATGCCGGACGTGTCCTGTCCATGGCTGTGGAGGAAGGCGAGGTGGTGACGGCGGGACAGCTCCTCGGAGCCTTGGACTCTGTCCAGACCTACCTTCAGATAATGGAGCTGCGCGAGCGCATCGCCGGATCGTCGTCCAGGCTGGTGGACATCAAGAAGCAAGGCCAGCCGAACCTCAGCCAGCTGGAAAACCTTCAGAGTGAGTACGAAAGGTACTCCAAACTGTTGGAAGGCAACGCCACCACCCGCAAGCAGGTGGATGACCTCACGGACAAGATCGCCGTCCTCAAGGCGCAGATAGCCGCACAGACCCAGAGCTGGGAGCGTGGCAACGCTTCCGTGAGATCCGAGGTCCAGGGCTATGAGATCCAGCTCGCCAGGCTTGAGGATCAGCTTGCGAAATGCCGCATCGTCGCTCCGGTCTCCGGGACTGTGCTGACACGCTACGCCGAGACCGGTGAGTTCGTCACCCTCGGCAAGCCGCTCTTCAAGGTCGCCGACCTGGACCAGATGTACGTCAGGGCGTATTTCTCCTCGGCGCAGCTGTCCGGCTTGAAGCTGAACGACACGGTGACCGTGATTCCGGATGACGGAACCGCTTCACCGAAGCGCATCCAGGGACGTGTGATCTGGATCTCCGAACAGTCGGAGTTCACCCCTAAGAACATCCAGACCCGTGACGAGCGGGCGGATCTGGTCTATGCCGTCAAGGTGGCCGTGCCGAATGACGGAACCCTTCGTCTTGGAATGTACGCCTATGTGAGGAGGTAGCCATGGACAGAGACACTGCGATAGAGATTAAAGATGTAAGCAAGTCCTACAAGTCGGTCAATGCCTTGAGGGACATAAGCTTCAACATCCGGAAAGGTGAGCTGTTCGGCCTCATCGGCCCTGACGGAGCGGGGAAGACCACCCTGTTCAGGATCCTGACCACCCTGACCCTCCCGGACTCCGGTTCCGCGACGGTGATCGGGCTGGACGTGGTGCGTGACTATCGCGAGATAAGGGGAAGGATCGGCTATATGCCAGGGCATTTTGCCTTGTATCAGGATCTTACCGTCGAGGAGAACCTGAAGTTCCACGCCACGATGTTCGGTACGACCATCGAGGAGAACTACGAGACCATCAAGGGAATATATTCACAGATCGAGATGTTCAAGGACCGCAAGGCGAGCGCTCTTTCCGGAGGAATGAAGCAGAAGCTGGCGCTTTGCTGCGCCCTTGTCCACGATCCCGAGGTGCTGTTCCTTGACGAGCCGACCACCGGTGTCGATGCCGTGAGCCGCAAGGAGTTCTGGGCTATGCTCAAAAAGATCAGGGACAGGGGCGTGACGATAGTGGTCTCGACTCCTTACATGGACGAGGCCAGTCTTTGTGACCGCATCGCCATGATTCTTGACGGCAGCGTCATCGGACTCGGCTGTCCGGCGGAGATCATTTCCCGATACCCGAACCGGATATATTCAGTGAGCGGCGGTAACATGTTCCAGACGCTCGGCGCGCTGCGCGGTGTGAGGGGAGTGTTGGATTGCAGTTCGTTCGGCAGCGCGTGCCACGTGTCTGTCACCGACGACGGGCCGGATGAGACCGGACTCGCCGAGGCTCTTCGGTGTGCCGGAATCGAAGGTTGCGACGTGCGGAGGATGACTCCGGGGATCGAGGACTGCTTCATCCGGCTTTCCTCTTCCGCCGCGGAAGGCTCCTCCGGTGCGGAATAATGCGTTTGACAGGAAGTTTATTTTGAATATTCCTAAATTGCCTGACGTTATGGACAAGGACATAAAGACTGTGTGCATCTCCCATCTGGTCAAAAAGTTCGGGGAGTTCACCGCGGTGGATGACATCTCCTTTGAAGTGTGCAAAGGGGAGATATTCGGTTTTCTGGGTGCGAACGGAGCCGGCAAGACCACGGCGATGCGCATCCTCTGCGGATTGAGCCGTCCGACATCCGGACAGGGCGATGTCGCGGGGTACAGCATCGTCAACGGGCAGGAGAAGATCAAACGGCACATCGGCTACATGAGCCAGAAGTTCTCCCTCTATCCCGACCTGAAGGTGTGGGAGAACATCGAGCTTTTCGCTGGCATCTACGGGCTTGACGGCAAGCGGATCGCCCAGAAGACAGACCAGATGCTGAAGGCTCTGTCGATGGAGAATGTCCGTAACTCCTTCGTTAGGGACATGCCGCTCGGATGGAAGCAGAAGCTCGCTTTCAGCATAGCGATGGTGCATGATCCCGAGATCGTGTTTCTTGACGAGCCGACGGGCGGTGTGGATCCCGTGACGAGAAGGAACTTCTGGGAAATGATCTACAAGGCAGCCTCCAAGGGTGTCACCGTCTTTGTCACGACGCACTACATGGATGAGGCTGAATACTGTGACAGAGTCTCCGTGATGGTGGACGGGCGCATCGAGGCGCTGGATTCCCCGGCAGCCCTGAAGGAGCGTTACGGGGCCAAGGACATGGATGAGGTGTTCACAAAAATCGCCGGAAAGGCCGAGAGAGAGGCATGAGAGAGATAATAGCGTTCATACAGAAAGAGTTCAGACACATATTCAGGGATCTCCGGACCACCCTGATCGTTCTGGTGATGCCGGTTGTGCAGATCATCCTGTTCGGCTTCGCGATAAGCACGGATGTCAGCAACGCCGTCGTCGATGTGGTCGGGGATGCCTGTGACCCTCTGGCACGCAGTGTCATAAGCAGGATCGAGGGCAACAAGTACCTCGCCGTCGGCGAGATCCACGGATCTTTCGCTCCGGCCCGGGACAGGATCCGCAAAGGCAAGGCTGCCGCGGCGCTCTGCTTCGGGACGGACTTTGACGGCAAGGCCGGCTCGGAAGGTAAGGCCTGCGTCCGCATAGTGAGCGACGGCTCCGACCCGAACACCGCCCAGGTGGTCACCAGCTACATCAAGGGAGTGCTTCAAAGCGAGGAACTGGCATTGTCTGAGAGCCTTGCCGGGAAGCCTAAGGCTTCGATGAGGCCGAATGTCCAGCTGATGTACAATCCGGCCATGAACTCGTCCTACAATTTCGTGCCGGGAGTCATGGGCTTGATCCTGATGCTGATCTGCTCGATGATGACGGCGGTGTCCATCGTGAAGGAGAAGGAGACCGGCACGCTTGAGCTGCTCCTTGTGTCTCCGGTCAAGCCGTTCTGGATAATCCTTTCCAAGATGATTCCGTACCTTGCCCTGTCGGTCGTCAATTTCGTCAGCGTCCTGCTTCTGGCCCACTTTGTCATGGGGGTGCCGATCCATGGCAGCCTGACACTACTGTCCCTGGTGTCGCTTGTTTTCGTCGGTTCGTCACTGGGACTCGGACTGCTTGTGTCGGTCATCTCCAAGACCCAGCAGACAGCGATGCTGCTGTGCGGTATGGGACTGACAATGCCGACCATGATGCTGTCCGGCATCATATTCCCGTGCGAGAGCATGCCGGTCGCTCTTCAGATGCTCTCCGACATCATCCCTGCCAAGTGGTTCATCATCATGGTGAAGAAGATAATGATCCAGGGAGCCGGCCTTGAGGCGGTCGCCAAGGAGTTCGCCGTCCTGACCGGCATGATGGTCTTTCTGTTGGTGGTAAGTATAAAGAATTTCAAGACAAGGTTGTGAGATGAGAGTTTGGAAGTATCTGTTGAAGAAGGAGTTCAAGCAATTCCTAAGGGATCCTGGAATGCCGAGGATGGTTCTCTGTTTCCCGTTTTTGATCATCCTGGTCTTTCCTTTCGCGGCGAACATGGAGGTGAGGAACCTGAGTCTGGTGATCGTGGACAGCGACCAGTCTGACCAGTCGGCCTTGCTTACGGAGAAATGCGCCTCGTCCGGCTATTTCAAGATCCGGGAGGTGACCGAGTCTCCGTCAGACGCGCAGGCTGTCATGGACCGCGGCGGCGCTGACGCCATTCTGACCATCTCCTCCGGATTCGCCCGCTACCTTGGGTCGGACAGAGGCACCGACGACCCGCTTCCCGTCGGGATCAAGGTCAACACCGTCAACGGCACCAGGGGAAGCATCGGCTCCCAGTACCTCAACGCCTTTGTCACTGAATATGTCGCCTCGGTTTCGGGGGCGGAATCCCAGGGCGGTGCAGCCGGAACCCGTTTCGACACCCGGGAAAGCTATCTCTACAACCCGTCCCTGGACTACAAGACTTTCATGATCCCGGCGCTTATCGTGATCGCCATCACGATGATGTGCGGTTTCCTTCCTGCCTTGAACATCGTCTCGGAGAAGGAACGCGGCACCATCGAGCAGATCAACGTGACCCCGGTGAGCAAGACCGCCTTCATCCTCTGCAAGATGATCCCTTATGTGGCCGTGGCGTTCTTCATGGTCTTCTCCTGTCTTGGCCTGTCGTATGCCGTGTTCGGCTATGGCTGCCGGGGAAGCCTGCTGGACATAGTGATCTTCACATTCGCCCACATCGTGGTCATGGCTTCTTTCGGTCTGCTGATCTCCAACTACAGCGACAATGCCCGCCAGGCCATGTTCGTCATCTGGTTCTTCAGTATGGTGTTCATGCTGATGAGCGGAATATTCACACCCATCCAGTCGATGCCGGTCTGGGCGCGGGCGATCACCTATGCCAATCCGCTGCGCTACTTCGCCGACGCGATGCGCTCGATCGTCCTGAAGGGCTGCACGCTGGCGGACACGTGGCCGGACTTGCTGAGCCTTGCCGGTCTGGGCGCGTTCACGACCACCTGGGCTGTCCTGAGCTACCGGAAGACCGCCTGACAAGACGACCGCACCATTCCGGACCTACGGATTCTCTCCATCTGAAAAATGGTGAATCTGTTCGCATTCCGCTTTGTAAATTGAAGAATTATCCGTAAATTTGCAGCCCCAAATGTTTGGGGGAAACATAAATATTAGATTTACAATCATTTATGCCTACAATTCAACAATTAGTTCGCAAAGGACGCGTGAGCATTGTCGCTCAGAGCAAGTCACGCGCGCTGGACGCATGTCCTCAGAAGAGGGGCGTATGTCTTCGTGTTTACACGACGACCCCTAAGAAGCCTAACTCAGCGATGAGAAAGGTCGCCAGGGTACGCCTTCCCAACTCCAAAGAGGTCAATGCCTACATTCCGGGCGAGGGACACAACCTTCAGGAGCACAGCATTGTGCTGGTTCGCGGAGGTCGTGTGAGGGATCTCCCTGGTGTGCGTTACCACATCCTTAGAGGAGCTTTGGACACAGCTGGCGTGGAAGGAAGGACACAGTCCCGTTCCCTCTACGGAGCCAAGAGACCGAAGAAGACCGCTAAGAAGTAGTCCGTTTCATTAATCTTTATCACCTTTAATTTTTACTCACAATGAGAAAATCGAAGCCTAAAAAGAGGATTCTACTTCCTGATCCTAAGTTTCACGATGTCGAGGTTACCCGCTTCGTGAACAATCTTATGTTGCAGGGGAAGAAGAGTATCGCGTATTCTATTTTTTACGATGCCATTGACATGGTAGGCGAGAAGATGAAGGATTCTGACAAGGCTCCTCTGGATATCTGGAGGAAGGCACTCGAAAACGTTACCCCTCAGATCGAGGTGAAGTCACGTCGTGTAGGAGGTGCAAACTTCCAGGTGCCTACTGAGTTGCGTCCGGAAAGGAAAGTCTCGCTGTCGATGAAGAATATGATCAACTTCGCCCGCAAGCGTTCCGGCCACTCAATGGCAGAAAAACTTTGTGCAGAGATCGTTGCCGCCTACAATAACGAAGGTGGTGCATTCAAGAGAAAAGAGGATATGCACAAGATGGCTGAGGCCAACAAGGCATTCGCCCACTTCCGTTTCTAATTTTATTCGCAGATGGCTGCTAAAAGAGATCTTACTTACACAAGAAACATCGGCATCATGGCCCACATCGATGCCGGAAAGACGACCACATCCGAGCGTATTCTGTACTACACCGGAAAGACTCACAAGATCGGTGAGGTACATGAAGGGGCTGCCACAATGGACTGGATGGTTCAGGAGCAGGAGAGAGGTATCACCATCACTTCCGCCGCCACCACAGCGTTCTGGCACTACAACGGTCACGTTTATCAGATCAACCTGATCGACACTCCGGGTCACGTCGACTTCACCGTTGAGGTGGAGCGTTCGCTCCGTGTGCTCGACGGAACTGTCGCTACTTTCTGCGCTGTCGGACGCGTTCAGCCTCAGTCAGAGACTGTTTGGCGTCAGGCGGACAAGTACGGCGTTCCGAAGATCGCGTACGTGAACAAGATGGACCGTGTCGGCGCTGACTTCCTCGCTTGCGTTGAGGAAATCTACACCAAACTCGGTGCCAAGGCTGTTCCTATTTGTCTCCCTATCGGAGCCGAGGACAAGTTCAAGGGCATCATCGACCTCGTTTCCCGCAAGGCATATTACTATGACTCTGGCGAGGAACTGGTCAACTATGAAATAAAGGACGTTCCGGAGGACATGGCCGGAGAAGTCGAGAAATGGAGAGACAAACTCGTCGAGGCTGCCGCCGAATGTGACGAGGCTCTCATGGAGAAGTATTTCGAGAATCCTGACTCCCTCACCGAGGAGGAGATCATCGCTGCCCTTCGCAAGGGTACGATCTCTATGCAGATCGTTCCAGCATGCTGCGGTTCCTCTTTCAAGAACAAGGGTGTGCAGTTCCTCCTTGACGCTGTGATGCGTTACCTTCCTTCTCCGCTTGACAAGGGTGTTGTGAAAGGTACCGATCCTAAGACCGGTGAGGAAGAGGATCTTCTCCCTGACGCAGCCCAGCCGTTCTGCGCTCTCGTGTTCAAGATCGCCACGGATCCGTTCGTCGGCCGTCTCGCCTTCATGAGGGTGTATTCAGGACGCGTTGACGCCGGTACTTATGTCTATAACGTCCGCACCGGAAAGAAGGAGAGAATCGCGCGTCTGTACCAGATGCACTCCAACCATCAGAACCCTATCGAGTTCGTCGAGGCCGGAGACATCTGCGCCGCTGTCGGATTCAAGGATCTCCGTACAGGAGACACCATCTGCAACGAGGATCATCAGATTGTGCTCGAATCGATGGAATTCCCTGATCCTGTTATCGGTATCGCTGTCGAGCCTAAGACCCAGGGCGACCTGGACAAGCTTGGCATCGCCCTCAGCAAGCTCGCTGAGGAGGATCCTACGTTCACCGTAAGGTCAGACCACGAGACCGGCCAGACAGTCATCAGCGGAATGGGTGAGCTTCACCTTGACATCATCGTGGACCGTCTCCGCCGTGAGTTCGGTGTCGAGATCAATCAGGGCGCTCCGCAGGTTAACTACAAAGAGGCCATCACCGCTACAGTACAGCATCGTGAAGTCTTCAAGAAGCAGACCGGTGGTCGTGGTAAGTTCGCCGACATCATCGTCGAGATCGGACCTGCCGATGAAGGCGTCACCGGACTTCAGTTCGACAATCAGGTCAAGGGTGGTAATATTCCTAAGGAATTCATCCCTTGCATCGAGAAGGGCTTCAAGGCCGCTATGGCCAACGGTGTTCTCGCTGGTTACGAGGTTCAGTCTCTGAAGGTTACCGTGCTTGATGGTTCTTACCACCCAGTCGATTCAGACCAGCTTTCATTCGAAATGGCCGGCCGTCTGGCATTCCGCCACGCCTGCCCGAAGGCTAAGCCTGTTCTCCTCGAGCCTATCATGTCCCTTGAGGTTGTTACTCCAGAGGACTACATGGGTGACATCGTGGGTGACCTCAACCGTCGTCGCGGCCAGATCCAGGCTATGGACTCCACCGCCAACGGCGCGAGAATCGTAAGGGCTTTCGTTCCGCTCGCCGAGCAGTTCGGTTATGTGACAGTTCTCAGAACTCTCTCATCCGGCCGCGCGACCAGCACGATGACTTTCGACCACTATGCTGAGGTTCCTGCCAACCTGGCCAAGGACGTTATCGAGAAGAGCGGCTACAAGCTCTCTGATGATGACGAGTAAGTGTTAAATCGTAATTAAGTATTTTTGATATGAGTCAAAAAATCAGAATAAAACTCAAATCATTCGATCACATGCTGGTTGACAAGTCAGCCGCTAAGATCGTGGACACCGTGAAGGCTACTGGCGCCAAGGTGAACGGTCCTATTCCGCTCCCTACCAACAAGAAGATCTTCACTGTCAATCGCTCGACCTTCGTCAACAAGAAGTCCCGCGAGCAGTTTGAGCTTAGCGCCTACAGCAGGCTTCTGGACATCGACGACAGCAACGCTAAGACTGTTGATGCTCTCATGAAGCTCGAGCTTCCTTCCGGCGTTGAGGTTGAGATCAAAGTCTGATAATTCAGATTGAGGACGGTGCGGTCTCAGAGGCCGCATCCGTCAAGTAATATGCCCGGCCATCAAGGTCGGGAACCGGTCCCATAGCTCAGTTGGTTAGAGCATCTGACTCATAATCAGGGGGTCGTAG